>QGVC01000134.1 GCA_003242645.1 Pseudomonadota bacterium | reverse complement strand
TGCAGTTCGCAAAAGGCGAGCTCACCTTGCACGTGATAGGCAGTGCGGTATTCGTTGTTGTCCTGGTCCCGGCGTTGATAGTGATGACGTCCGTGCTTGGCATGGAAGGGGCCGGATGGGTGTGGTTGATATTGAACCTGGCTTTCTTGGTGCTTTGGGTTCCAATCGTTCACAGGCGATACGCGCCGGGACTTCATCTGCCCTGGCTGCTTCGCGACGTCGCGGCACCTGCCGTTATCGCGATTTCAGTGGCTGTGGTAATGCAACACTTGATTGGGTGGCGGGATACGCCGTGGATCGAGGGCCGCCTCAGTGTGAGCGTGCAACTGGTGGCGATGACGCTTGTGCTGGTTCTCGTTTCATCGCTTGGAAGTGACCGAGTACGAGCCTATGCAGTGCGATGCTGGAGCAGGTAACATCGTTGCCGCTTTGCAAGACGGGCAGCGCCAAGCAGAGGTATCGATTGTTCGCAACCTGGCTCCGGTTGCGGTGTACACCTACACGCGGATCAATCACCTCAAGCGGACGATTGAGGCGCTGAAGAACAACCTGCTCGCGAAATACACAGTGCTGTATGTCGTCTCCGACGGTCCAAGAACCCCGGCGGACGAGAAGCTCGTCGAAGCCATTCGAAACTATGTCGACGATCTTTCCGGCTTTCGCGAAGTAGTGAGGCTCTATCGATCGGCCAATCTGGGAACGCCGGCCAGCATCTTTGCGGCTGAGCAGCAGATCATTTCCGACCATGGGAAGATCATTTGCATGGAGGATGACAATGTTACTTCGACAAATTTCCTGAGCTTCCTGAATCAGGGGTTGCAGCATTTTGAGGGTGACGACCGGATCTTCTCGGTCTGCGGATACATGCCGCCGGTCGCGGGCGAGGTGAGATGCCGGGGTGACTACTGGCTGTATCCGTGGAATATCTCATGGGGTTACGCAACATGGAAAGACCGGTACGATCGTATTTATCCACTTGTGAACGAATTCGTACGACTCAAGCGGAATGGAGTTCTCCGCAGGCTCAACGCCGCCGGTGGTCTGTACATCACTGACAGTCTTCGCAGAGACTACCGGAAGCAGCGCCGGTTCCCCGACGCCATTCTGTGTACAAGGATGTTCGAGCTTGGCATGTGCTCGGTAGTGCCGACTGTTTCGAAAGTACTGAATATCGGATCGGATGGCTCCGGCGTGAGTTCTTTGAAGAAGACAACGAAGTACGATGTCGAGCTCGATTCGTCGAATAGGTCGGTGTTCGATTTTCATTGCGAATCGGAAGATTCTGCATGGCTGCGCCGACGCTGCATACGGTTCTTCAATGGATCCATTGCCACGAGAATAGCGAGACGGCTGGGCGTATACGGAGAGTTGCTTGCCGCGGGAGATCGCCTGCGAGCGCTCTTCAAGTCATGACTGACAGACTTCAGGCGGATGGCCGCAAGCAAGTCGCTTTCGTAGTGACCAGCAGTGTCCTCGGCGGGCATGAGTTTCAGACTGCCGAGTTGGTGAAGCTGGCGCAGGCCTACTGCGCGGTTACCGTTTTCGTGAACAAGCCTGAGCATGCCCCCCTGTTCGAAGCTTCAGGCTCCGACGTCGTAATCGCTGACGGTCTATTTCATAGGCCCGGGAAGCTTCACGCTCAGATCGCTCGGGGCCTCCGTTGCATGAAGACTTACAGGAGGCTGTTCCGCGACTTCGATCGTGTCGTCGTTTGCGCCGGAGCGGTCGAAGCAGCGGTCCCGGTCGGTCTGGGATTACTCTCGACAGGTAAGGCGGATCTTTACTTGCCATTCATCTACGACAGAACCGTGTTATGGGGGTATTGGGGGAAAGCATATACGTGTCTGCTGCGGCTTCTGACGAAGCTGTTCACCAATCTGATCACCGTCAACAGGATTCAGGCCCGGCTCATATCGGGATCTCACAAGGGGAAAGTTCGGTTTATCAGGAACAAGATTGCGACGCTCCGTCCCCTGGAGGACCGTGCGGAGCCACGTAGGCTGGTGACGATCGGACGCCTGGATTCGCAAAAGCGGATCGTGGAGTTGATCCAGGACGTCGACTATCCGGCCAATCCGTTCGCGGAGCTGCTCGTGATCGGAGATGGGCCGCTGCGTGCGCGAGTCGAGGAGGCGGCGCGGCATGCAAGGTTCATCAAGGTCACTGTTCTTGGATGGCTCGATGCGGATCAGCAGTCCCGATTGCTTTCGCGTGGCGACATTCTCGTCCTGCACAGCGTCATCGAAGGCGAGCCGATGGTAATCCGCGAGGCGAATGCCAGGGGCATGGTGGTCATTGCGCGCGACATTCCGGGCGTCAGAGGCGTTACGTGGAAGGCGAATCGCTACAAGTCGGTCGCCGAGCTTCGGGACAGGCTCAAGCAGGCACATGAAGGGAAGCTGCGCGTCTTTCCAGCTGAGGACGTCGATCGTCTGAATCTCCGGAGGGAGAATGCCGCAAGGAAGTTGTTCGCTTAAGGCAACACGACTCCTGCTGGTTGCCATAACGGTTGCCTATTTCTTCGTCCCGATCCTGGTAGTCGCGATCGTTGGCGATGAACTTTATATCTATTCTCAACGACAAAGCGAATCGATTGGCATCACCATCGTCTTCGGGGCGGCGACGACGCTGCTCGTCATAGGTATAACCAGAGGCAACAAGCCGGTTCCACTCCCGAGCAGCGGCATCATCCGCCAGCTTGCGGCGTTCTACTACGTCAGTATCGCCTTTGTGCTTGCGCTCGCGGCTTACGGGGCTTACCTGAGAGACACTGGGGCCTCGAGATTGGACCTGCTGGAGAAGCAAAGCGAGCTGTTGTTCCCCGGGTTTGGTCTGATCTGCCTCCTGGGATGCATCCATGCCATAGCCGCACCATCGCACAGGAAAGTCGCTCTCATGGTGCTCGTGTTCGTCGTGACGGACGTGATGTTCATGGGGAAGATCTTCACCTATATTGCCGCGGGCGTCGTGGTGCTCAGATGGGACTATCGCGGTCATGCATTCAGGCTTCGGCATGCGCTCGCGCTCGGCCTGGTCGGCATGATCTTCCTGGGGGCGGTACATGTGATGAGGGCCGTCGCCGTCGGCGAGGAGAGCCTGCTGATAGACTTCTACACTTTCTTCTCCGAGTTTCTCGGCGTTCAGGCAACAGTTGGCTGGTCGATCGAGTACTTCGAGAGCATGATGCCGGATCGGGGCTCCGGGATTCTGCGATTCGTTCACGCCCTGAACGATTATTACGCAGACATCGTTGGTCACGGACTGGCGCTGAGTCCCGCGGCTTACTTCTACGGACTGTTTGGTCCCTTGTGGGGGCCGCTGGCGCTGAGCTACATGATCTTGCTGTTCCTTGCTTTCAGGCTGGCGTACCTGTCATTGGGGTACGTGGCTATCTTCGTGCTGGCTTACAATTACCAGCACCTCATGCGTCATGGCGTCGATGTCTTTACGACCAAAGTCGTGACGCAGCTGCTGCTGGTCGCGTTCCTGTTCAAGGTGCTCCCGCGATACACCGGGAGAGAGCCTTCCACAAGGGCATGCGGGCTCTCCACGGGGAATCGGTCCTTCCGCGCGGATCTTTCAGGCTTCGGTGGTGCTGCCGACGGGGAGAGGTGCAGCGTGCACCCGAGGGCGGAGCGGTCCGAACGGCTGGAAGCAATCGTTTCCGGGCTGACTCGTTCTTAGCGTAAGGCGCGAATGAAGACTTCGCGAAGGCGCGACCACGCGCTCGTGATCAACCTGTGGCACCTGAAAGCTACCAATGGAATGTTCTACTACGCATGCGACTACGTGCGCGCCATACGAGCGCCCGCGGTCGTGCTGCTCAATCGAAAGTTTAGACAAGTCGAGCCTTCGACCCTTGGCGACCTGCCGCAGCGTCGCGTTGGTCTGCTTGGATACCTGGGATTCTGGGTGGAACTTCTCTGGTCTCGCTCACCGGTGTTCACCCCGACGCCTCATCCGCTGCCATTCATCAGGCGGCAGCTCATCGTAGTGCACGATTCGTATCCGTTCCGTCGAACGGGCGGCTTGATCTGCCTGGTCAAGAAAGCTCTGCTGCGCATTTCCCTGGCAACTTCGCGTTGCAAGGTCGCGTACATCAACAATACCGATTCGCGACGGTTCGTCGAGAAGCTGGTCAAGGCGGAAGAGCGGAGGATATTCCTTCCAAACCATTTCCCTTCTCCCGGAGTGCTGCCGCGCCGTCGGCACCGATCCGACAGAGTGTTCGTTGGTCTGATAGGGACGGACTCGAGCAAGAAGAACTATGCGAAGCTGTTCAGTGTAGTATCGAAGCGGCAGTTGTCCGAGCGCTTTGAGTTCCTGGTTCTTGGTCACGACACGGAGTATTTCCGACAGACTTGCGGAATGTTTCCGCAGTTGCGTATCAGGCTCGTTCCGTCCGATTCGAGCTCGCTTGATGCATTTCTGGGCGATGTAGACTGCGTCGTTTCCGTCGCTACGAATGAGGGATTCGGGCGTCCAATCGCTCACGCATTGTCGCGCGGCGTCCCTTGCTTTCTCATAGAAGACGAGGTGTTTCGCGAATTCTACGATGGCTGGGCCGTTTTTTCGGCGGACATCGACGCTCTCGTATCGAGGTTGCTGGATCCAGACAGTTATCCGCAGAACACCCGTCCATTGCTCATACCGTCGGCCGTTCACGCTGCGATCGACAACGGTTTAAGGATTCTTAACGCTCTCTAGATGCTTATGAAGCTAAGCGGATCCCTCGTCTTATACAACAACCCGTCGACGGTCTACGAGGCCGCTGTGGAGTCCTTTCTGAGGGCTACGCGTGACTCGGTGCTGATTGTCGTCGACAACTCGCCGGTGCCGCTCAAGAGTCCGGTCTTTTCCCATCACCGCGTTCATTACGTTTTCGCTGGGAAGAATCTGGGCTTCGGGGCGGGCCACAACAGAGCCATCGAGCTGGCAGGCGACTCCAAGTTTCACCTTGTGATGAATCCGGACGTCCGCTTTGGCGCAGAGGTTCTGGACAGGTTGTGCGAGTTGATGGAGACCTGCGGAGACATTGGGGCCGTCATGCCGCGCATCGTCTATCCGAATGGAACTGACCAGCACCTCTGCAAGCTGCTTCCCACACCAGCCGATCTCATTCTGAGGCGCTTCGCGGTGTTTGATGCGGTTCGCGAATGGATCAATGGACGCTATGAGTTGAGTGCATTGCCGCAGGACGAACCACAGGATGTCCCAACGGTGTCAGGGTGCTTCCTGATGGTACGGACTGAGCTGGTGAGGAGATTGGGCGGCTTCGATGAACGCTACTTCATGTACATGGAAGACGTGGATTTGGTCAGGCGCATTGGAGACACACACCGAGTCGTCTACGACCCCACTGTGAGTGTGGTTCACGGCTATGGCAGAGGCTCGTACACGAACTTGAAGTTGCTCTTCTACCATGTGAGGTCGGCAATCAAGTACTTCTGCAAGTGGGGATGGGTTATTGACAAGGAACGAGCGAGGAGAAACAAAGTGGTGCTGCGTCGTCTGCGGGAAGGCAGAAGTCCAGGCCGGAGGCAGCAACCTTCCGAGGCGTTGAGACTGCGGCAGTGGCGATAGCGCACCGGGCGGTATACGGCCCGCGGAAGGCAGGTTCAGCACGGCAACGTCTCACAACACCGACGGAACACGGGCGCAGCTTGCAGAAAGTGGCAGCGCTGCAGCGGTCGCACCGCCTGGGTTTGGAGATTCAGTTGGAATTTGGCCGGCGGGTGAGCGTCTTGTTGCGGTCACGATGCGTCAGAAGTGCAGTAAGATAGATGCGAAACTTGCGGCATTGACTGCACGAGCCGACCAAGGAGTCTGGGTGTAGGGGAGAGGTATCCAGCGCGGCCGAGCATGGGCGGATAGAGGACGGGCGCGGTCATGACGGGCATCTCCTGTCGTGTTGGCCGCGTTTCCAGGCGCCGGAGCTGACGAAGTATCAGCTGTTCGCCGTTCACGCTGGACTTACTGCCCGCGGCGGGGCTTGGCGGCGGCAAACGGAAGGTGTTTGCCGGTACGTAAAGGCTGCGCAAGCGGCGTGAAGGAAGCTGCTGCCCACGGCGAAAGAGGCAATACTGGTGGATGGCGCAGCGGTAGATGAATTTCCTCTAATCTTGAATGCATCATGCGGCCCAGAAACGTACTGATCTTCCCTGCAGGCACCGAGATCGGACTCGAGATTTACCAGGCGCTGAAACACATAAAGGATGTGGTGCTATTCGGCGCGGGGCAGGATGTGTCGAATCATGCCAGATTCATCTATCCCGAGTATCACTGCATTCCGAAGGTAGATGATCCCAGCTGGCTGGACGTGTTCGTCTCGCTCTGCGAGCGTCTTGCTATCGACTATGTATTTCCGGCGCATGACGATGCGATCGTGGCCCTCGGCCGGGAGGCGCAGCGAATACCGGCGCGCATACTTACGTCGCCGCTACGCACTTGTGAGATCACGAGATCGAAATCATCGACGTACCGGCTTCTGGGAACGGTGATTCGAGTTCCTCGCCTGTATGAATCAGCAGATGATGTGAAGGACTTTCCGGTTCTCGTCAAACCCGACAAAGGTCAAGGGTCGTTCGGTGTAACGCTTGCCTCAAATAGAGAGCAGCTGCTGAGCGCTCTTGCTACGGTTCCGAATCCGATTATTTGCGAGTACCTCCCGGGTGAAGAGTACACGGTGGACTGCTTTTCGGATCGCGAGTCGGGCGTGCTGTTTGCAGGTGCGCGAATCCGCAAGCGCATGCGCAACGGTATTTCCGTACATTCGGAAACGGTTTCTCTCCCGGAAGCCCTTGCCATGGCGCGGGCCATCTCCGGGGTGCTCGATTTGCACGGCGCATGGTTTTTTCAGGTCCGACGGGCCAAGACAGGCGAGTTGGCTCTGTTGGAGGTCGCGCCAAGAATTGCAGGCTCCATGGCGACTCACCGTGTTCAGGGCGTCAACTTTCCCTTGCTCAGCATTCTTGAGGCGGAGCGGGTGCCGCTGACGATCCGTACAAATGCAGGCGTGGTGGAGATCGACAGGGCGCTGCAGACGCGATACAAGCACTCGATTGAGTTTTCGACGCTCTATCTGGATCTCGATGATACGCTGCTTGTTCGCGGGCAGGTCAACATCGAGCTGATTGAGCTGATATTCATGTGCATTAATGCAGGCAAGCGGATCGTGCTGATAACTCGACACGCTGGTGATCTGGCCGAGACGCTCGCCAAACATCGGTTGACGGGGCTGTTTGACGAGATTGTTCACTTGCGAGCGGGAGAGCGGAAGTCCGACTACGTGTCTGACCGTAACGCGATATATGTGGACGATAGTTTCAGCGAGCGGACCGACGTAGCGGTCCACTGCGGGATTCCCACTTTCGATTGCAGCATGATCGAGTTGTTGATCCGGGGAAGGCGTAATCCATGAGTGGTGAGCGAAAGGTCAGTGAGTTTGACGAGTTCGTACTTAGATGTCTTCGTCAGAATGTCGATGCATTCTTGCAGCACTGCGCAGAAACTTACGGGCGGTCAGTTGACGAGGCCGAGCACGCAGAGCTGCTTGACGTGGCGCCACAGGTGCACAAAGGCGCCGCGCCGTTCTTTACGTGGGTGAAGATATCTACCCTCGATATTGATCCGAATAGCTCCGCGACGTATATCGCGGACTTGTGCGATTGCACGAAGGTGCTCGGTACGAACAGGTTTGATTTTGTTGTGTGTACTGAAGTGCTTGAGCATACAAGGCAGCCGTTTAGCGCGGTGGACAATATTTGGGCTGTGCTCAAGCCGGGAGGCTACGCATTCGTTTCCACACCCTATAATTTCAGAATACATGGGCCACTGCCTGATTGCTGGAGATTCACCGAGCACGGGCTGAGAGAGTTGTTTAAGAGATTCGAGATCGTTGAGTTGAATGCGCTCGAAACACCTGATCGCTTCTTGATGCCGATGCACTACACCTTGGTTGCGCGAAAGCCCATTGGAAACGGTAGCGGACGTTGACCGATTGTCCGATTCGATGCTATTCGCCGCAACTATAGGATGTGTAAGACTACGGCATTTGCGAAGGATTTCGCGCGGCGGTGCCAATGGATTGTGGCAGTATGCTGAACGTGACGGGTTGCTAAGGAGTGACCGGCTCCCGCAGAAACGCGTACGGTCAGTCGGTGTCAATCGCGACAAGTTGCGTCAGCGTCCCGATCGATAATCCATACGCGCACGCCTCAACGAAAGGCCGGCCTCTTGGGCCTTTGTAGAAGTCAGGTTCCGTGCGCGTCGACTTGACTTGGCAGGTCATCGCTCCAGGTGGAGATCTCCGGATCGCTGTACTGGTGTGGCAGCCGTCGGCACTGCAGTACTTCCACACGCGCCGAGATCGAATTGAGGTGCTGACCGCGGAAGAGCGCCGCTACGGTGACCGGCGTATTCGCGTGGTGCTGTGCCGAAAAGGCGGGCAGGTGAATGGGAAGCACACCGATCGGCTCTATCGTGAGGCAGGGCTTGCCGTGCGCGGAAGAAGGCGCAACGCATCGGACTTGCGGGGCGCCGACCGCTGCCCAAGCCGGCTGCAGTGGGTCTTACTTGTCGATGGCCTTTGGGGCGGATGTGGTCTGCTCCCCAATTTAGTACCGAACAGAACTAGAGTCTGCGGTTGCTGATTCTCTGAAACGCATTACCTCACGCGCATACTGCTCCGGCGTGCGATTGCCCAAAGCGCTGTGCGGCCGTTGC
>QGVC01000133.1 GCA_003242645.1 Pseudomonadota bacterium | reverse complement strand
TTCGATTACAAGTTCGTCCGCTGATAAACGTTTAACCAATCAACGGAAACGGAACACCGAGACGCTTGGCCGTTTCTTGCAGGGAATGCAACACGTCGGGAGTGAGAGGAACGCCGCGTTCCTTGTTCTCCGCCGCGCGCAAGGCTTCCGGCTCCCCCGGCGAGAGGATGCGATCGAACCCTTCGGCAAGCGGGAGAGCCTTGGCGCGTGCGCTGACCGTGTTCATGCGCTCGATGAACTCGGCCAACGGCATGAACAGATCGGCGCGAATGGCAATGAAGACATGTCCGGCATTCTGAGGGCGTTCGAGATCCTTGAACGGATTGGCGACTTCCCCGCCCATGGCCGCCCCGGTAAACACGCCGCAGAAGACGTCCATCATCCATGACAGCGCAGCGCCTTTGACGCCTCCGAAGGGCAGCATGACGCCGCTAAATGCAGCGGCACCGTCCGTCGTCGGCCTGCCTTCAGCGTCGAGCGCAAGGCCCGGCGGAATCGCCTCGCCGCGCTGCGCTGCGAATTTCAACTTGCCGCGGGCCACTGTAGACATCGCCATATCGACGAGAAACGGCGGACCATCGCCGGTAGGGGCACCGAAGGCCAAGGGGCTGGTGCCGAAGAAAGCTTTCCGCGCACCCCATGGAGGCAGGGCCGGCGAAGCATTGGTGAACACTAGCCCGATGCAACCAGCATCGATCGCCTGCTGAGCATAGAGCGCTGCCATGCCGAAATGCCCGCTGCGCTTCACGCCGACGAGGCCGATGCCGTGCTGGCGTGCGATGTCGATCGCCTCGTCCATCGCACGTGGAGCGACGATCAGGCCCAAACCGTCGTCACCATCCATCAGTGCAGCCGCAGTCGTTACGCGATTGATTTTTATGCTGGGTCGGGCCTTGGCAACGCCGCGTTCAAGACGTTCGCAGTACATCGGGGCACGCACCACCCCGTGCGACCAGACCCCACGCACATCCGCCGTTACGAGCGCATGGGCCGCGGTCTCGGCATCCCCATCAGTCAGACCTTGTGCAGCGAGGAGGTCTTGGACAAAGGACTTGAGGACAGCCACCTGCACGCGCACTGCACTCGCCGAAGCCTCGGGCGGCTCAGGCTGCTGGGTCCCTATATCCGACCCGCTCATAGGCTTCTGAAATAGTGGAGCGATGGAATCGCCTTGTCGAATCCGACCGCTCTATAAGCGGCGCGGGCAGGAGCATGGGCGGCATCGGCGCCGGTCCCGACATAGGCGACCTTTGCTCCTCGCTTCTTGAGATCGTCGAGAGCGAAAGCATACATTGCTTTACCGATGCCCCTACCCTGATGCGCGGGATCGACGGCGTTCAAACCGATTTCACCGACCTTGCGCTTGATATCCACAGAGGTGACAACGAAACCGACGATTTCGGCATCCTCCTCGGCAACATAGATCTTCGCAGAGAGATCGGAACTCGGGAACTTGCCGAGATAATCAGCATATTCCTCCTTCCAATTCTGATACTGATATTTGAAAATTTCGCTCCCGAGCGTCTTTTCGAACAGCGCATGGTGCGGTGTAAACGCGTCAATGCAGATCTTGAGAACTCGCTCGTAATCCTTCTTCTCGAATGGCCTGAACTCTAATGTCATGTTGCTCCCTTCGCCGGCGCGGGGTGTGGAACCAAAGGGCAACGCGGAGCGATGCTTCTCGACCGCTCCGATATGGAGCTCCAACCTACCCAGGCGCTAGATGCACCGCCCGCCATCGACCTCCAGCGCCACTCCCGTGATGAACTCGGAAGCCGGGTCAGCCAAGAACAGCGCGGCATTGGCCACATCGCTCGGCTTCGACATGCGGCCAAGGGGGATGGTCGCAAGAAACTTCGCCCGGTTTTCTGGCGTGTCGGGCATGCCCATGAACAGCTCCAACATGCCGGTCTCGCCAATGACGGGATTGATGGCGCAGACCCGGATTTTCTTCGGCGCCAGCTCTGCGGCCATGGATTTCGTCATGGTGATCACTGCGCCTTTGGAGGCGTTGTACCAGGTAAGTCCCGGCCGCGGGCGCACGCCGGCTGTCGATGCCGTGTTGATGATGACGCCCCCGCCGCGCTTCTCCATCTCCGGCACGCAAGCCAGCGTCGAGAGATAGATCGCCTTTACGTTGACCGCGAAGATGCGATCGAACTCCTCCTCGGTGACGTTCAGCAGCCACTGGTTCTTGTGCGTATAGCCGGCGTTGTTGACCATGATGTCGACGCCGCCGAACACCTTCACCGTCTCGGCCACCATTGCGTCGACGTCGCTTTTCTTCGAGACGTCGCAGGCGATATGCGCCGCCGAGCTGCCGATATTGCTGGCCACGTCGCGGGCACCCTGGCCGTTGATGTCAGCGACCATGACCTTCGCGCCCTCTCTTGCGTAAGTCTCAGCGATGGCCTTGCCGAACCCGGATGCGCCGCCGGTGATGATTGCGACCTTGTCCTTGAGCCTCATGTCTCCTCCTTCATTGTTTTGACCGGCTTCTTAATCTGCCCGATCTGCCCGGCTCCAGGCTTCGGCACGGGATGGCGGCGTCACTCGTGCTTCTGCCGCTCGACCAGCGCCCGATACGGACTCGCCCGGTAGGTTCCCAGCACCTTCAGCTCCGAGGAGAAGAACGACAGCTCCTCGAGCGCCAGCCGCACGGGCCGGTCCGCCGGATGGCCTTCGATATCGGCGTAGAACATCGTCGCCGTGAAGGCGCCGTTGAGCTGGTAGGATTCCAGCTTCGTCATGTTCACGCCGTTCGTCGCAAACCCGCCCAGAGCCTTGTAAAGCGCAGCCGGGACGTTCCGAACTCTGAAGATGAACGTGGTGACGAACGGCCCCTCGCCAGGGTCGGCATCGTCGGGCTCCGCCGCGAGGATGACGAAGCGCGTAGTGTTGTGGGCCTCGTCCTCGATATCGCTCTTGAGGATCTTGAGGCCGTAGATCTCGGCGGCAAGGGTGGACGCGATCGCAGCGAGGCTCAAATCCTTCCGCTCGGCTACGATTCGGGCGGAACCCGCAGTGTCCGCCTCGGGCACCGGCTTGAGACCGAGCCGCCGAAGAGTATTGCGGCACTGCCCGAGTGCCTGCGTGTGGCTCATGACGTACTTGATCGTGTCGAGACTTGCCTCCGGCAGCGCCAGGAGCTGATGCCGCACGCGCAGGAAGTGCTCGCCAACAATGAAAAGGCCGGCATTCGGCAGCAAGTGGTGGATGTCCGCGACGCGCCCCGCGACCGAGTTCTCGATCGGTATCATCGCGTAGCGCGCCTCGCCCGATTTCACCGCGGCCAACGCGTCCTCGAAAGTAGGATAAGGCGTGGGTTCGAGCTCAGGATAGACCTCGAGGCAAGCCATATGGGAGTTGGCCCCGGGCTCGCCTTGATAAGCAATGCGGTCGGCGCCCGTTTTCCGGCTATGAGCTGCACTGTGTCCGGAGCGGCTGGAGCCGGCCGGAGATTTGGTCCTCTTTTGCGGCATGATGTTCAGGTTCAGGATAGCTGGAGTCGGGCGGGTTTCGGCTCAGACTTCGGCCAGTGTCAAGCCGCTAGCATCTCGCGGGCCCTCTCCAGATCGGCCGGAGTATCGACACCCAGCGGAACGGTGTCAACGAGCGTTACGTCGATCCGCATGCCGTTCTCGAGCGCGCGAAGCTGCTCGAGCTTCTCTCGCAGTTCAAGCGGTGACGGTGGGAGGGACACGAACCGCTCCAGCGCTGCACGGCGGAATCCATAAATGCCGATATGATGATAGAGGGGACCCTCACCGTGCGGCGCCGTGGCACGGGTGAAGTAGAGCGCGCGGAGTCGCCGCGGTCCATCACACCCAATCGGGGTCCCAACGACCTTTACGACACTGGGAGCGACTTTTTCTTCGGGCTCCCTGATCTCTGCGGCGAGGGTGGCGATATCCGGGCCGGGACTCATCAGAGGCGCCAAGCATTCACGCACCAGGTGCGGCTCGAGCGTCGGCAAATCCCCCTGCAGATTGATCACGAAATCCACAGCGCCGCCTGCGTCGATTCGCTGCAAAGCTTCGTGCACCCGGTCCGAGCCGGACGCATGATCCGGACGCGTCAAGACGGCTTCGCCGCCGACGTTGCGGATGGCGGATGCGATCTCCTCCGTATCCGTCGCGACGACGACCCGGCCGACGTCGGCCGCACGCGCACGCTCCCAGACATGCACAATCATCGGCTTGCCGTGGATGTCCGCCACCGGCTTGCCGGGAAGACGCGTGGCTTGCATACGGGCCGGAATGATGACGAGCGTGCGGGTCATGGGCGTGCAGCTTCGAGCAGGACTGACGTTTTCGGCGAGTGACAATTGGTCTCGGCACGAGCGACTGGACCGAACCGCCACCCCGGTTGCATGAAGATTGGGACTTTCTATAGTCGGCCGCCGATCGGGGCACGAGTCATAAGAAGCGACTGGCGCGGGCAGAGGGCTGGGGATTCGATGGATACCAGGGAGTTCAACAAAATCGCTGGGGCCGTACTTACAGCGCTCCTCCTGATTTTCGGAACGGCGACGTTCATCGACATCCAAATGAGGCACAAGAAGCCCGCCAAGCCGGGTTACGAGCTGCCGGTCCAGACCACCACTGCAGCGGAGACGTCCCAACCTGCCGCAGCTGCTGGCGTGAACTTCCAGGAAATTGCCGGTTTGCTCCAGAACGCGAGCCCCGAGGCCGGACAGGCGGCGTTCAAGCGCTGCTCGACGTGCCACACGCCTGAGAAGGGTGGGCGCAACATGACCGGGCCCAACCTGTGGGGCATTGTCGGCAGACCCAAGGGTTCGCAGGAAGGGTTCAACTACTCGGCGGCCATGAAGGAAAAGGGCGGCGAGTGGACTTACGAGGATCTGGCCAACTTCATTCACAACCCGCGCGCTTTCATCCCTGGCAACAAGATGGCGTTCGCCGGCATCAGGGATAATGCCGAAATCGCCGACCTGCTCGCTTACCTGCGGACATTGAGCGACAATCCGCCGCCGCTTCCAAGCAACTGAGCAGTCTGCAGGAGCCCCCTATATCGAGGGTGCTCGCGGAGCCTTGTTGGCTAGATTGTGATCGAGCCACAACCATGTGCGACCTGGCCTATAGATTGGCGAGGTCGCTTTTGCTGTTATAACGGCATCGGCAGCCGCTCCGCAGCCACGGAGGCGGCAATTGTGGCCCATGTCCCGAGGAGCCATGGACCACTATTCCACCACTCAGGCGGGAGTTTTGTGTGGTCACACACGTCAAGGGTAGCATAGGCAAGAGTTTCTTGGCGCTGGCGGCAGCTGTGCTGGCCCTCGGCGCGACAATGGAGGTCCCCCAGGCTGGCGAAGAGCAGAAGCGGCATCACGCGCTTTCGCTCGTCGGCGAGCCGGCATACGGACCGGATTTCAAGCACTTCGATTGGGTCAATCCGGACGCGCCCAAAGGCGGCACAGTGCGCCAGTGGGCTATGGGCTCGTTCGACAGTCTCAACCCCTTCTCTATCCAAGGCAGCGCGGCGGCGGGCCTCGGCCTCATCTACGACTCTCTGATGGCTTCGAGCCCGGACGAGCCCTCGACCGAGTACGGCCTGATCGCCGAATGGGTTTCCTTCCCGGATGACTTTTCCAGCGCCACCTTCGGCTTGCGCCCTGAGGCTCGGTTCCACGATGGTGAGCCGATCAAGCCGGAAGACGTCATCTTCTCGCTCGAGGCGCTCAAGAAGTCGCACCCGCACTACAACGCCTATTACCGCAACGTCGTCCGGGCCGAGAAAACCGGCGACCATGAGGTGACCTTCATCTTCGACCAGAAGGGCAATCGCGAGCTGCCGCAGATCGTCGGCCAGTTGCCCGTGTTGCCGAAGCACTTCTGGGAGGCGAAGGGCGCCAACGGCCAGCCGCGCGACCTCACCCGAAGCACACTGGAAATCCCGTTGGGCTCCGGACCGTACAAGATCAAGTCGGTCGATCCGGGCCGCAGCATCGTCTACGAGCGGGTGAAAGACTGGTGGGCGAAGGACCTGCCCGTCACAAAGGGCCAGTGGAACTTCGACGAGCTCGTCTTCACCTACTATCGGGACCGCGTGCCCGCATTCGAGGCCTTCAAGATCGGCGAGATCGATTACTGGCAAGAGACGAGCGCCAAGGCCTGGGCCACCTCCTACGACTTCGAAGCGGTCCGCCGCGGGCTTGTGAAAAAGGAAGAGATCCCGATCCGCCGCGTGACGCCGATGCAGGCATTCGTCATGAATCTGCGCCGGCCGCAGTTCCAGGACATCCGCGTGCGTAAGGCCTTCAATCTGGCTTTCGATTTCGAGTGGATGAACAAGAACCTGTTCTTCGACCAGTACAAGCGGACAGAGAGCTTCTTCGGCAATTCGGAGCTGCAGGCGACAGGGCTGCCAACAGGCCGCGAACTCGAAATCCTGAACGAGATCAAGGATGAAGTTCCGCCGGAGGTCTTCACGACCGAATGGAAGAATCCGGTGAACGCCACGCCGCAGGACCAGCGCAACCATCTGCGTCAGGCGGCGCAACTTCTCGCGGAGGCCGGCTGGAAGCCGAAGAACGGCGTGCTGACCAACGACAAAGGCGAGCAGCTGGCCGTCGAGTTCCTGCTCGTTCAGCCGGATTTCGAGCGCGTCGTCCTGCCGTTCAAGACGAACCTTGAGCGCCTCGGCGTTCGCGTGACCATCCGCATCGTCGACACCTCGCAATACCAGCGCCGTGTCGACACCTTCGATTACGACATCATCGTCGACTCATTCCCGCAATCGAACTCGCCGGGCAACGAGCAACGCAATTTCTGGGGCTCTGCCGCTGCCGACATGCACGGCAGCCAGAACTCCATCGGCATCAAGAACCCGGCCATCGACAAGCTGATCGACAAAATCATCTACGCGCCAAACCGAGAGGAGCTGGTGGCGGCCACCCGGGCGCTCGATCGGGTGCTGCTGTGGAACTACTACGTCATCCCGCAGTGGCACTCGCCCTACGACCGCATCGCCGTATGGGACATGTTCGGCCGGCCCGATAAGCTGCCAAGCCAAAGCCCGTCGTTCCTGCAGGTCTGGTGGCTTGATGCCGAGAAGCAGAAAGAGCTCAACGCGAAGCGGGGGCGGGGATGAGACACGACCGCAAGGCCCTCTTTGGTCACGGCTCTGGCCAGATCATCCGTGTCGCGACGAGTGTTCTTTTCGGCCTTCTTGCTGCTGCTTCGGGCGTCGCAGCGGATGAAGCGCGCCATGGATTATCCGCGTTCGGCGAGCTGAAGTACGGCCCGGACTTTCAGCACTTTGACTACGTCAACCCGAACGCGCCAAAGGGCGGTCGCCTGGCGCACATCGGTCCGGCCGCAACCATCACTTTCGACAGCTTCAACCCATTCATTCTGCGCGGGGACGCAGCCCAGGGCCTCGATCTTCTTTTCGACAGCCTTATGGTCCGGGCGATGGACGAGCCTGATGCCGTTTACGGCCTCGTCGCGAAAACGGCGAAGCTCGCACCTGATCGCCGTTCCGTGACGTTCCAGATGCGCCCCGAGGCCAAATTCTCGGACGGCTCGCCGCTGACGGCGGAGGACGTCGTCTTCACCTTCGAGACCCTGAAGACCAAGGGCCACCCCCATTACCGCATCCTGCTGCGTGACGTCGTCCGGGCCGAGGCCCTTGGGCCCCATGAGGTGCGCTTCGTCTTTCAGGGCGAAAACCTGCGCGACCTGCCGCTGACCGTCGCCACACTGCCGATCCTGTCGAAGGCCTACTACGCGACGCGCGAGTTCGATCAGACCACGCTCGAACCGCCGCTCGGGTCCGGCCCGTACCGAATTTCCGACTTCAAACAAGGCAGCTACACCACCTTCAAGCGCCGCGAGGATTATTGGGCCAAGGATCTGCCCGTGAACCGCGGGCGCTATAACTTCGATGAAATTCGCTACGAATATTTCCGCGACCGCACGGCCGCGCTCGAAAGCCTGAAGGCTGGCGCCTACGACCTTCGCGAGGAGTTCACCGCCAAGGATTGGGCGACGAGCTACGACATCCCGCAGGTCAAGGATGGGCGCATCGTCCTGCTGACCCTACCTGACGAAAGTCCATCCGGTGCGCAGGGCTTCTTCCTCAACAATCGGAGGGCCAAGTTCTCCGATCGGCGTGTGCGAAAGGCGCTCGACTACGCCTTCGATTTCGAGTGGACGAACGCCAACCTCTTCTACTCGCTGTACACGCGCACGGCGAGCTACTTCGAAAACTCCGAGATGAAGGCCACCGGCAAGCCTTCGCCGGAAGAGCTGGCGCTGCTCGAGCCTTATCGCGACCAGCTACCGCCCGAGGTCTTCGATGAGCCCTACGTGCCACCTGTCTCCGACGGCTCCGGCTCGGATCGCCGCCTGCTGCGGACAGCGGCCAAGCTTCTCGAAGAGGCCGGCTGGGAGCTCAAGGGCAACCAGCGGGTCAACAAGAATGGCGAGGTGCTCTCGATCGAGTTCCTGGTTTACGAGCCAACGTTTGAGCGTGTCATCGCGCCTTACATCAAGAACCTGAAGTCCCTCGGCATCGACGCCTATATTCGCCGCGTGGACCCGGCGCAGTTCGAGCGGCGCGTGAAGGCGTTCGATTTCGACATCATCACCCAGCGGTTCTCCATGCGGCTGACGCCGGGAGCCGAGCTTCTCAACTTCTTCGGCAGCGAGGCCGCCGATACGGAGGGCAGCTTCAACCGGGCAGGGATCAAGAACCCGGTCGTCGATGCCCTGGCGCA
>QGVC01000132.1 GCA_003242645.1 Pseudomonadota bacterium | reverse complement strand
ACCAGCCGGCTCTTTTGATAAGTGAGGTGAGCCAGCTCGACTTGGAGCCGACCTTCCCGCGTCCGGGCCCGGCGCCCGAAGATCTCCAGGATAAGGCCGGTGCGATCGAGCACCTTCGTGTTCCAGGCTCGCTCCAGGTTGCGCTGCTGGATGGGCGTGACGGCGTGATCGACTACGACGAGGTCCGCTTCATGCCGGGCGACAAGCTCTTTCAGCTCCTCGACCTTGCCGGAGCCGAACAGGGTCGCCGGCTGCGGCCGCGCAACGGACACAACCAGCTTGGCGCAGACCTCGAGATCGATGGCCTCGGCAAGGCCCACCGCCTCTGTCAGCCGATCCTCAGGTGAATGCAGTGTGGCGCCGCGCGGGCCTTTTCCCCGCCGCACGGCGAGCGTCCCATTCTTGCCATTGAGATGCAGGACCGGGACAACAACGATGGCACACGTTAGGTCCTTCTTGCCGAAGCCATCGTCGCCCCGGCTCTCATAGCGCCGTCTGGTCTTCTCTGCGCGCGTAATCGAGAACCTACCCCTGCTGTGCCTCAGCCGGATCCTGTTCCATTAGATGGATAGGTTGACCCGGCATGATTGTCGATATGGCGTGCTTGTAGACCAGTTGCGAGTGTCCATCACGCCGCAGCAGGACACAGAAGTTGTCGAACCACGTGACGATGCCCTGGAGCTTCACGCCGTTTACCAGGAAGATCGTGAGCGGCGTCTTGTTCTTCCGAACATGATTCAGAAACGTGTCCTGCAGGCTTTGTGCTCGTTCAGCCATTTCTTCTTATCCGTTTTCTTGTTCGGTGTTATGTGAGGGCGGCGGTCCCGACCACCCCAAAGCAACTTACTCGACAGTCTCGCCGGAATCAGCACTCGGATGAACCGGCGGATTGACGTTCATGTGCTTTACGGCGCGCGAAGCATGCACTGAGAGTGCGTTTTAGCAGTTGCGGCACGGAGTGCAACGGCTTCTCCTAGCGTGGATCTTCAAAAATACTCGGGACTCACCCGAAAGAGTTGCTCCACCTGGCGGATATGATCGGAGCGCACAAAAAGGATCGCCCTGTCCTTGGGCTCCAGCTCAGTGCTGCCGGTCGGAGCGAACACCTGGCCGTTTCGCACGATGGCACCGAACCGCACACCTTCTGAGATATCGAGGTCTCTGATGGCCTTGCCGATGACCGGTGCCGTCTCGATTGCCTCGGCCTCGATGAGCTCGCCTGCGCCGTTCTGAATTGAATGCACACTGCGGATGCGCCCGCGTCGCACGAATTGCAGGATCTGCGACATGGTGATCGCGCGCGGATTGAGCTGCGCGTCGATGCCCAAGGAGCGGACCATCGTCGCGTAGCCGGCAGAGTTGATGAGGCAAAGGGTGCGCTTGCAGCCGAGATGCTTTGCCAAGACAGACGTCAGGATGTTGACCTGCTCGTCGTTGGTGACCGCCACCATCATGTCGGCTGATTGCACCTCAGCTTCGCGCAGCAGCTCCTCGGATAGCGCGCTGCCGTGCAGGACGACCGTGCGGCTCAGCTCTTCGGAAATTTCGATCGCGCGGGCCCTGTCGGCCTCGATCACCTTGGCGCGCACCACTGGCTCACGCGCCTCCATGGCGCGGGCCACGTAAAGGCCGATGTTGCCGCCACCGGCGATGATCACACGCCGTGGGACCGGCTCCTCGTGACCAAAAATCTTGAGGGTGCGCGCAATCTGGTCGGCCGGTGCTACCACGTAAACGTCATCGCCGGCCTCGAGCTGCTGGTCGTGGTGAGGGACGAACAGCTCCCCCTTCCGTACGACAGCCACGATAATCGCCGAAAGATCAGGGAACAGTTCAGTAAGCTGGCGAATAGGGGTCGAGACAACCGGACACTCATCTCCGCAGGAGATGCCGACGGCCAACACCTTGCCGTCTGCAAAACTCAGCGTCTCGAAGGCGCCAGGAAGCTGAAGCCGGCGCAGAACCGTGTTGCCCACCTCGATCTCTGGCGAGATTGCCAGATCGACAGCCAGGCAGTTCCGCGAGAACAGGACCGAGTAGTTCTTCGAGAGATAGCTCTGGGCCCGTACGCGGGCGATTTTTGTCGGTATGTCGAACAGAGTGTGCGCCACTTGGCAGGCGACCATGTTCACCTCGTCCGCCTGCGTGACGGCGATCAGCATATCGGCTTCGCTGGCTCCGGCGCGCTCCAGCACGTCGGGATGAGCACCGTTACCCAGGGTGGCGCGGACCTCGAGAACATCGTTCGCGCGCTGCACGAGAGCAGGATTGATGTCCACTACGGAGACGTCGTTGCCCTCTGCCGCGAGCTGCTCCGCGATGCCGAAACCAACCTGCCCTGCGCCGCAGATGATGACCTTCATGCCGATCGCGCCTCGTCAAATGCGGGCCAAAACACATGCGGGCGAGCAATACGCTCGCCCAGCCTTGATTGCATCAAAAACGCGCGCAGACGCTTCAGGTTTTGGCTCTAGGAGTGCCCAACCGCCATACCTGAACGATGGTCGGAAGTCACGCCGAGCGCCCTCAGCTTACGATGCAACGCAGAGCGCTCCATGCCGACGAACTCGGCTGTTCGTGAAATATTGCCGCCGAACCGGTTGATCTGGGCGAGCAGGTACTCGCGCTCGAAGATCTCGCGCGCCTCGCGCAGCGGCAGCGACATCAGATGCTCCGCGCCTCCGTTCACGGGCAGCGGCACGTTGGAGCCGATCTCCTCCGGCAGCATGTCGGCCGTGATCACCGCGTCCGGATCGCCGCCGGCGAGAATCATCAGGCGCTCGATATTGTTTCTCAATTCGCGCACATTGCCCGGCCAATCGTGGGTCTGAAGGACGGCCATGGCATCGTCTCCGATCTTGCGCGGCGGAAGGCCCGAGCTCTGCGCGATTTGCTGGACAAAATAGTTGACGAGCTCGGGGATGTCGTCGCGGCGCTCCGCGAGACTCGGCACTCGCAGCGGGACCACATTGAGGCGGTGATAGAGGTCCTCGCGGAAGCGGCCCTCGGCCATCTCGCGCTCGAGATCGCGGCCAGTGGAGGAGATGATACGGACATCGACGGCGACCTTCTGGGTGCCGCCGAGGCGCAGGAACTTTTGCTCGACCAGAACGCGCAGGACCTTGCCCTGCGTCTCCAGCGGCATGTCCGCGACCTCGTCGATGTAGAGCGTGCCGCCGTGGGCTTCCTCCAATGCACCCACCTTGCGAGGCCCGCCAGTCCGGTCCTCGATGCCGAACAGCTCCTCCTCGACACGGTCGGGGACCATCGCCGCAGCGTTGAGCACGACGAATGGCCCGTCTGCGCGGTTCGACTTGGAATGCAGAACGCGGGCGGCAAGCTCCTTACCGGAGCCGGACGGGCCTCGGATCAGAACGCGGCTGTTGGTCGGCGCTACGCGCTCGATTTGATTGCGTAGCTGATTCATCACCGACGAGCGGCCGATCATCTCGGTGCTGAGGACGGACCGCTCCCTCAAGTGCTTGACCTCGCGGCGCAGGTTGTAGGCCTCGAGGGCCCGCATGGTGACCAGGATCAGCCGGTCAGCCTTGAAGGGTTTCTCGATGTAGTCGTAGGCGCCCCGCTTGATGGCAGTCACCGCCGTCTCGATGTTGCCGTGGCCGGAAATGATGATCACCGGCAAATCGGGATGCGCCCTCTTGATGATCGATAGCACCTCCAGCCCATCGAGCCGGCTGCCCTGCAGCCAAATGTCGAGGATGACGAGGTGGGGCCGCCGCTCCTCGATCGCCCGCAGCGCCTCGTCGCTGTCGCGTGCCAACCGGCAGCGATGCCCTTCATCCTCGAGGATCCCTGAGATGAGCTCGCGGATGTCGGCTTCATCGTCGACAACCAGGATGTCAGACGCCATCGGTCACTCCCTTCCCTTGGCGAACTGGATGTCTCGCCGATGCGGGCCTATTCGGCTGCCTCGGGCTTGACATCGGTCTTGGTGGTGGACTCGTTGTGAACAGGAAGCGTGATACGGACGAGCGCACCGCGGCTGCGGTTCGGCCCTGGTGGCGCGTCCTCCAGGGTCAGCATGCCGTTGTGCTGCTCGACGATCTTCTGCACGATCGCCAGACCGAGCCCAGTGCCCTTGGTCCCCTTGGTGGTCACGTAGGGCTCGAGCAGGCGTGAACGGTTCTGCTTCGGCAGGCCTACGCCGTTGTCGATAAGCTCGATCATGACCTGACCGTCGGCGACCCGCAGGATCGCCTCGATGTGTCCTGACCAGCCGGATTCGGCTTCTTCAGCGGCCTGCTCGACGGCTTCGGTGGCGTTTTTTACAAGATTCGTCACGGCTTGTGTGATCAGCCTACGGTCGAACAGACCCACCACTGGCTCTTCTGGGAGAATGAGATCGTACGTGATGGCGGGGTGGCTTTCGCGGAAGAGAATGACCGGCTCCTGAACGACGTCGCGCAAGTCGATTGGCTCCATGACGGGCTTCGGCACGCGCGCGAATGCGGCGAACTCATCCACCATGCTCTTGATGTCGCCCGCCTGCCGCTCGATGGTGGCTGTGAGCCTGTCGAAGGTTTCCCGATCCTCCGTGATCACTTTGCCGTACTTGCGGCGAATGCGCTCCGCCGAAAGAATGATCGGGGTGAGCGGATTTTTGATCTCGTGTGCGATACGCCGGGCAACATCGGCCCACGCTGACGTTCGCTGAGCTGAAACAAGCTCGGTGATGTCGTCGAAAGTCACAACCGTGCCTTGCTCCTCGCCGCTCTCGGCCTCGCGCGTGAAGCGCACGGCAAAGATCCGCTCGTCACCGTTCTTGTTGATCAGCTTCACCTGATGCTGAAGACGATAGGCCATCCGCTCGGACTCTGGCTTGGTAAGAAGAGCCCCGATTTCAGGCACTGCTTCCTCCAGCTGGCGGCCGATAAGCTCATCAGCGCTCGCACCGAGCAAGTTTTCCGCTGAGCGGTTGGCCAGCCGTATGCGCCGTTCACGGTCGAGCCCCAAAACTCCTGCCGACACCCCCGTCAGCACCGCCTCGATAAACCGGCGCCGTTCGAGGAGCTGCTGATTGGCCGAGACGAGCGCGTCGCGCTGTGTCTTCAGCTCCGCCGTCATCGTATTGAAGGTTTCCGAAAGGCGCCGGAGATCGCCCTCGCCACGCCGGATCGGCAGCCTCACACCGAGATTGCCGCGCGACACCTCTTGCGCTGCCGCAATCAGTCGCCGGATCGGTGCCACGATGCGGCCGGCGAACCACAGGCCTACCCAGATCGCCGCCAGCAGCGCCGTCATCGAGATCATGAAGTACATGAGGGCGTGCGCGACCTTGAGCCCGCCGCGCCGCTTGCGCAGCTCCTCGTACTCGGCCACGCCGGCCTGCGTTTGCCGCAAGTGCCCCATCACCTTGGGGCTGACACCCCGCAAAACGTAAAGGTAGGAGCCCGGATAGGCGTTGAGTTTGGTGACCGCCGCCACGCGGTAGCTATTGGACGGCATAAGCAGCGGCACCTGCCCCGCCTCCGCCTGAGCAATCACATGAGCCGGCGGGGGAACGTAAGGGAGACGCGGGTCCTCGATGGCGCTGATGATCGGCCGTCCCTGCGCATCGATGACATAAGCCGCTGGCAGATCGCGTAAGCCCGCCTGGGCAATCAGCTGGGTGCGGAACTGCTCAGGATCATTTCGGAGTGTGTCGCCCGCATCGTCCAAATCTTTCGCCATGTTGACGATGTCGGTGCGGATGACCTGGCCATGCTCCTCGAGGTAGGCATTGGCCACGTCGAGAGAGTTGGCGATGATCTGGCGCGTGCGCGTCGAGAACCAGTTGTCCAGAGAGCGCGAGAACGTCGTCGTCGCGCCGATCGCAAGCAGAATAGCTGGCAGGGCTGCGATGATGCTGAAGAGCCCGACGATGCGGACATGAAGCCTGGCCCCGGCCTCCTTGTCCCGCCACGCCTTGGCCAGCCCGATGGCTTGCCAGCCGATGACGGCAAACATCGCCACGATCAGGACGACGTTGATGAACAGCACCGTCAGGACGACCTCGTCCCGAGGCACGATCGGCGTCAGCCCGGTCAGGATGAGATAGGTCGCGAACCCCGAAACGAGCGACAGGATGACGACGACGAGGCCAATCCAAAAGGCGAGCGGGTTCGCCTCCGGGAACGGCAGCCGCTCCCCGTCCACAATGGCGGTGTTCGACCTATCCGGACCTGTGGACGTCATTCACAGCGCCTCTCGTCGGCCTGTCGCGCATTTGCATCAGTCCGCCCCGCGATGGCCGGTCGTTCAGACCTCAGCAGCACTGGTACGTAGCTATTCGGTCACGCTAATGGCACAGCGAAGGCAGTACGACCACAGATCAGCGCCATAACTGTGACATTTTCGCGACAACACCGATACTCCCCAGCCGAGAGGCGAGTCAAGCCAACCCCCTGTTACGTGTTCGGCTTGTGAATCACGCGGCGCCGGGCGTCTTGAAGATCTGGATGTTGAGATCCCTGATCCGGCTACGCAGCGTGTTGCGGTTGAGACCGAGCAGCTCTGCCGCCCTGATCTGGTTGCCACGCGTTGCAGCCAGCGCCGCAGTGATGAGCGGCTGCTCCACCTCGCGGATGATTCGGTTGTAAAGCCCGGGCGGCGGGAGCTCGTTTCCGTAACGGGCAAAATAGCGGCCGAGGTAGCGCTCGACGAGCTCTGACAGCGAAACATCGTCCGTCGCCTGAGGCTCATCAATGCGGGAGGTCAGTGCCTGGCCCAGCTCCGCCTCGATGATCTCCTCGGTGATGGTGTCCTGCGGATAAAGCGCGACGATGCGGCGGACGAGATTCTCCAGCTCACGGACGTTTCCTGGCCAGGTATGCCGCTTCAAGCGCTCCAGAGCCGCCTGCTCGATAGCTTTCTGGCCATAGCCGGCGCGAGCCGCCTGCCGCAGGAAATGACGTACGAGGTCGTCGATGTCGTCCAGCCGCTCACGCAACGGAGGCAACCGCAGCGGTACGACGTTCAAGCGATAGTACAAGTCCTCCCGGAACAGGCCCTGCTGGATCTGGCTTTTCAGATCCCGGTGCGTGGCAGCAATGATGCGAACGTCGGTGCGCAGGGGGACTCGTCCGCCCACGGTGGTGTACTCGCCCTCCTGCAGCACACGGAGCAGTCGGGTTTGGGCCTCCATCGGCATATCGCCGATCTCATCGAGGAACAGCGTTCCGCCCTGCGCCTGCTCGAACCGGCCTGGCATGCGGGTGTGCGCGCCCGTGAAGGCTCCTTTCTCGTGCCCGAACAGCTCGCTTTCGATCAGCTCGCGCGGGATCGCGGCCATGTTGATCGCCACGAACGGCCCGCTGCGCCGCCGGCCATAATCGTGCAGAACGCGCGCGACCAGCTCTTTGCCCGTGCCGGACTCGCCCGTGATCATCACCGTCAGGTCGGTCTGGGTCAGGCGCGCGATGATGCGGTAGATCTCCTGCATCGCGGGCGAGCGGCCGATCAGCGGCAGCTCTTCGGATTCTGAATCGGGGAGGCTGCGGATGGCCTTACGGCTCGGTTCGGCCAGCGCACGCCCGACAGCGCTCACCAGCTCGTTCAGGTCGAACGGCTTCGGCAAATACTCGAAGGCGCCCTTCTCGGCTGCCGCAAGAGCCGTCATCAGCGTATTCTGGGCGCTCATGACGATGATCGGCAGGTCCGGCCGCACCCTTTTGATGCGCGGAATAAGGTCGAAGGCGTTCTCGTCGGGCATGATGACGTCGGTGATGACGACGTCACCTTCGCCTTGGGAGACCCATCGCCAGAGCGTTGCCGCATTGCTCGTTGCGCGTGGGATGTAGCCGGCGCGAGCGAGCGCCTGGTTGAGCACCGTCCGAATGGCGCTGTCGTCGTCGGCGATCAGGATCGTGCCGCGTGCCATGGGTTAGCCCATCTCTCTAGGTCTTGGGTCGGTCGTCCTGCATGGGGAGCAGGACACGGAAGATCGTCCGCCGCGGCTCCGACTCGCACTCGATGATGCCACCGTGGTCGCCAATGATCTTGGCGACCAGAGCAAGCCCGAGCCCGGTGCCGCTGCGCTTGGTCGTGACGAACGGATCGAACAGATGAGGCTTGACGTGCTCGGATACGCCCGGCCCGTTGTCCTCCACCTCGATCATCAAGGGCAGGCTCACCCGCGAGCCACTGCCCGGAACGGACAGGCGCATGCCGGGGCGGAATGCCGTCGTCAGGATGATGCGACCGCTCTCGCCGCCCTCCTCGATCGCCTCGACCGCATTCTTCACCAGGTTGAGGAAGGCCTGGACCAGCTTGTCGCGATTGCCCGGCACGGGTGGCAGCGACGGATCGAATCGAAGAACGAATTCGACACCGCGTCCGAATCCAGCAGATGCGAGACGCCAGACGTGATCCAGCACGTCATGGATGTTCACCGGCTCCTTCGCCAGCGGGCGCTCGTCCCCGAACACCTCCATCCGATCGACGAGGCTGCGAATGCGATCCGTCTCGGCACAGATGAGTTGTGCCAGCGCCCGATCGGAAGGACTAAGGTTCGGCTCCAGCAGCTGCGCCGCTCCCCGAATGCCGGACAATGGGTTCTTGATCTCGTGGGCGAGCATGGCCGCTAAGCCAGAGACCGACCTCGCGGCCGCGCGATGCGTGAGTTGCCGCTCGATCATCTGCGCCATCGTGCGCTGCTGCATCATCAGCACGATGAGCGACGGCTGCTCCGGTAACGGGGTGCCGTGGGCATCCACCAACCGCGTTCCTTCGACCCGCGGGATGACAACCTCAATCCCGTACTCGTTGACCGAAGCGCC
>QGVC01000131.1 GCA_003242645.1 Pseudomonadota bacterium | reverse complement strand
CAGAACGCGTGGATGATTTGGACCGGCGGAGTCCCGAATGAACTGGGTTCGTATATGGCTCGCGGGTGTACTGTTGGCGGGAGCCAGCAGCGCAGCCATGGCGTTCGACGTACAACAGGGTGGCCAGATCCCAGCAAGCGGGGAGTCGAAGGCTGCTCCGACAGAGGTGCCACTGGGTGCCGATCTGTCAATGTCCGAAACTACTAGTGCTCCTTCAGCGGGGACCGAGGTGCGGATTCCAGGCCTTGGCAAGCTGGGCGTGCTGCCGAAGATGGACTTCGGCCTGGAGCTGCTTTATGGGGCGGCCGACCCCAAGCAGCCAGAGACGTCACCTGAAGCCCCAGCGGACGGCGTGGTTGTGCGCGGCACAGTCAAGCATCGCTTCTAGCACTCGGATTGGTAGAGAGCCTGCGATAGGATCAACTTTCGGTTGACGTCGGTGCGCACCTTCTGCGACGTGAATTGTCGGTGCGTCGCAGAGAGTGCGCGTGTTCTGTCGCGCCAAGTAGCCCAATTGCGCTACTTCATGGGCGGGTTCTCAGGTCTTAGCAGGCTGACCTCGTGCTCATACAGGCGGGCATGCTTCTCATAAGGTTCGCCTAGATGGCGCTAACCCCTTAGCTGATAGATGGACTTGCGAATGCTCTGCACGCTGGGCAGCTTTGCTCGGATGAGCTTTCCTGGGCCTGTTCAGAGCACGGAGCGCGAGATGAAGGGGATCGGAGCTTTGCCAAGCCGCGGAGAGCAAAGGGCTTTTGGCAAAGTTCGGGCCATCCTCCTCGCGTTCGCCATGGCGTTGGCATTCGTCAATCCGCTTCGCGCCTCGGCGGGGGATGTGGTCCACGAGCATCTTGGGCTCAAGCTCAACGGGCGGCTGGAAATCGCGCCCGGCAAGTCTCTGGAAAAGGATGGCGTTGCGCTCATCCTCCACGGGACCCTCGCCCACCACGGGATGGAAATCATCCGCGACTTGCAAGCGAACCTGAAGCAGCGGGGAGTCAACACTTTAGCGGTGACCTTGAGCCTCGGCGTCGACGGCCGAACAGGCATGTTCGACTGCGCACAGGAGCATGCTCACCGCCACAGCGATGCGGTCGACGAGCTGAGCAGTTGGCTCGAATGGCTCGAGGCCCGAAAGGCGGCTTGGGTGGATTTGATCGGCCACTCCAGAGGCGGCGCGCAAGTTGCACTGTTTGCGGCAGAGCAGGCGAACAGAATATCGGGTCGGATTGTCCTCGTTGCCCCTTTGCTGGAGAACACCTCGGCCGAGGAGCAAGCCTCAAGATACGAAGCCCAGTTCGGCAAGCCGCTTGAGCCTCTCCTCGCGGAGGCGCGTACACGAGTTGAGAGGGGCCAAGCCGATTCGCCGATGGATGTGCCCGGTTTCCTCACGTGCCCGAACGCGCGGGTACACCCGACAACTTTTCTTGATTATTATGCCGGCTCGCGCCGTAGCGTCCCGGAGCTGCTGAACGATATTGGGGCTCCGACACTCGCCATCGCGGCGGGTGGCGACGAGGTCGTGCCGGGGATCGTGGACGCGCTGAGCGCTGCAGGACTACCCGACAACGTGACGCTGACCGAGGTGGACGGCGCGGACCACTTCTTCCGCGACCTCTTCGGCGAGGATCTGGCCGATGAGATCGCAACATTCCTGCGGCGAGGTTGATCAGGCCCCCGCTCATCGGGCGTCCGGGTCAGCCTGTGAGCCGAACACTCCTATGTCCGATGGACTTATCGGCGAGCGCCGTTCCCTCAGCGTCCCCCCTCGACCTATGCGGCGGAGCTGCTCCATGCGCTGCCCCACGCGACGGCAGCTGGCCGACCATTGCTGGCGATTCATGCCGGTGCCCGAATCCCAGATTTGCTCGCATTCACGCTGCGTGAAGTCGGCTCCAGATCGCCGGGCTGCCCGGCGCTGGGACGCCGAGGGGCTACCCTCGGGCTCCAGGCCCAAAGCCCTCATGCGTTCGCGCCGGTCGTCGGCAGGACTGCCAGGTCGCAGTGGAAGCAAGCGGGAGGCGGGAAACCGGTCAGTGGACTCACCGGGCATCATTGCGCTCCCGCGGCGACGGAAGCGTTCGGCAGCCTCCGGATCACGAAACGCCCGCACGCGATCTCTCATTCGGCCGCTGCGATCCATCCGGTCCATAAGGCGCGGCCGGCCGCCGGCTTCGCCCGAAAGTCCTGGATTGGCAGGTAAGCCGCGGAGAACCGAAGGTCCTCTCGCCTCGGGGCTAATGCCGGTGGCTCGATTGGGGCTTATGCCGGAAGCCGGCCCGGTCGAAGGTCCGCCGCCTGGCTGGCTCGTCTGGCCGAAAGCCACGCCGGCACCAAGGGCCAAAGTGAGACACGCTGCGGCAATCGTGGTGCTGCGCATTGCTACCTCTTCCGAGTGACGTCCGGCAAGCAACGCTTCGGCCGCGAGGATGTTCCTTGTTAAGACAACCCGGACGAGGCAGCAGCGATTGCGCCGCCAGGATTTCGGCGCAACAGCGAGCGGGTGGGCCGAAAGTGGCGGCTCAAAGCTGCCGTGAGGAGGCGTGCCTAGGTGGTGAGGGGAACCGGAGTCGCCTCCTCAACCGCAGAGAACTTGCAATAGGACTTTGGGGTGCGGGCGTCACCTAGAAAGTAAAAAGGGCCGAAAACCGGCCCCTCAGTTGAGCTTGCGCTTCAGCTCGCTCATGCTTTGATCCACAAGGCGAGCATTCACCTCGGGCGTGACCTTGCTCTTTATGATGCGCTCAGCGGCAGCAATGGCGCTGTCGACCGCAGCTGCGCGCACCTCATTGAGCGCTTCAGCTTCCGCCCGAGCAATTTTCTCTTCGGCCAGCTTGGTCTGACGCTCGAGGCTCTCTTGCAGATTTCGACGGGTCTCCGCTGCCAGCGCCTCGGCTTCGAGCTTGGCCTGCTCGATGATAGCTCTTGCTTCCTCTTCGGCCTCACGGCGCTTGCGCAGGTAGTCGTTGAGGAGCTGCTGGGCCTCCTCGCGAAGACGGCGCGCCTCGTCGAGCTCTTGACGGATTGCGTCGGCGCGGCTGTCGAGCGCCTTAGCGATCATGCTCGGCACGTTGTAGTAGACGAGTAAGCCGATGAACGCGAAGAAGGCTACTGCAACCCAGAACTCGGCCGTTGCGAAGATCGACATGCTGACTACTCCCCGGGCACCGGCTCGAGCGCGCGGCGAGCCTCCTCAGCACTCACTTCGGCGCCGATAAGCTTCTCCACGATCAATCCCGCCGTTTCGGTGGCAATCTGGTTGATCTGGCCAAGCGCAGCAGATTTCATCTCCGCAATGCGCTTTTCGGCATCCGCGAGCTTCGCCTGGATTTGAGCCTCGACCCGTGCGCGCTCCTCCTCGACTTCGGCGGCCAGCTTCTCCCGCATCTCACGAGCGATCGAGCTGGCACGGCTACGCGCGGCGGCAAGCTCCTGCTCGTAAGCCGCTAGTGCCTTCTCCGTCTCGCTCTTCAGGCGCTCCGCTTCGTCCAGATCCCGCTGAATGCGGTTCTGACGCTCCTCGATCACCTCGGCGATGCGAGGCAACGACCAGCGAGACAGAATAAAGTAGAGCGCACCGAAGGTGATCGCGAGCCAGACCAGCTGCGGCGCGAAATCTGGCGCGTGGAGCTGAGGAAGCCCACCGCTTTGCTCCGCCGCCTCTGCTGCTGTCGTGGCGAGCACGACAAGGCTAGCTAACATGGCAGTCTCCGCGCGGATGGTCGATCGCGAGCAATCTCGAAATCGACTTCCAGGTCAACCGAAAAGGATGATGAGCGCGATAAGCAGGCCGAACAGGCCGGTCGCCTCGGCGAGAGCAAACCCGATCAGCAGGTTCGTGAACTGGCCCGGAGCTGCGGACGGGTTGCGCAGCGCGCCTGACAGATAGTTGCCGAAGATATTGCCGATGCCGATGCCTGCACCGATGAGGGCGAAGCAGGCCAAGCCCGCACCGATGAATTTGGCAGCCGTCGGATCCATTTACAGTCTCCCTTCAGAGGTCACAGAGTTGAAAATGAACTAGCCCCCGAAAATGGGGGGCCCATGGCTTCAGTGGTGCATGTTCACTGCGTCATTGAGGTAGATGCAGGTCAGCACTGCGAAGATGAACGCCTGCAGGAACGCGACCACGAACTCGAGTCCCGTAAAGGCAACCGTGAACAAAAGCGGCGCAAAGCCGAAAATCCCAAGGCTGACGACGAAGCCGGCAAAAACCTTCAGCATCGTGTGGCCGGCCATCATGTTGGCGAAGAGACGTACCGAGAGGCTGATGGGGCGAATGAGATAAGAGATGAGCTCGATCGGTACGATGAGAGGCATAAGCCAGATCGGCACGCCCTCAGGCACGAAAAGCTTCAAATAGCCGAGGCCGTGCCGCGCAAAGCCGATGGCTGTCACCACCACGAAGACGAGGGCCGCCAGGGCAAACGTGACGATGATATGGCTGGTGACTGTAAACGAGTACGGGATCATCCCGAGCAGGTTCATCACCAGGATGTACGTGAACAGCGTGAAAACGAAGGGGAAGTACTTCATCCCCGCTTGGCCGACGTTCTCGCGCACCATATTGGCGACGAACTCGTAACAGAGTTCAGCCACGGATTGCATTCGCGTCGGCACGAGCGAGCGGCCATTCATGGCAAGGGCGAAGAAACCCGTGATCAACGCAACGCCCAGAACCATGAACAGGGACGAGTTCGTGAACGAGGCATCGATGCCGAAGATCTCGATCTCGGCCAGACGATTAATCTCGAATTGATGCATGGGGCTGTGGGCCCCATCCGCAGCGCCAGTCGCCACCTTCTCGCCCCCTACCTGTCCTCGTCCTCGTCGTCCGATTCCACGGAGGGTGCCGCCCGTTGCAACGGCTCCGCTTCTGCCTGCATGCGCCGGGCGCTGCGCACCACGTTCAGCATGCCGGCGGTAAAGCCGAGCACGAGAAACAGCACCAATAGCCAGGGCGTCGAGCCGAAATATCGGTCGAGCGTCCAGCCAACCAGACCGCCGAACGAAACCCCCACCACAAGCTCAATCGCGATCTTAAAGGCCTGCCCGAAAGCAGCCCCTCTTGCGGCACTGTCGAGCTGAGGCGCCCGTCTCGCTTTGACCTGCTCGAGGCGGCTACCGATCCTGGCCGCGCGCGCTTTCAGCGCCTCACGATCCTCACGGCTGATCTCTCCGCGTCCCGAGCCGTGGTCCTCGTCGCTGTCAGACATGGCGACACTCGCCCGAACTCTTGAGGTTGGGCCGATGCACGGCGGGATAATTGACGGCGCGCACCTTAGTGGGGCCCCCGGGGGGTGTCAAGGAAACGACATACCCGAGAACCGGTCGCCAGGTATGGCGAAACCGCGCAGGTGTGGGGAGAGCGGCTTCAGGGCGGCCAGAAGGCGCTGGATCGGCCGAGCCGATCGTGCGCAGGAAGCGGACCGAAACAACAAACAACCGTCACAATTTGCGGCGCCACTTGACTGAGAAAGTTGAGCAAGCTCAGCCAAGAGAGCCTCAAGAAATGACATTGGTTCGGACTGTTATCTGGATTGCAGCAGTGCCATTTTTTCTGGCCACCAGTGGCCCTGGCGGTGTTTCAGCGACCGAAAGCCAAGCCGTCTCTGCCGCGGGCCCCTGGCAGCTGGCTCAAGCGCCAGGCGCGCGTGGACAGGAGGAGAAGGAAGACGAACGCAAAGGACGGCGCAGCCGCGAGGGTGGCCAGCGTGAGGAAGGACGGGGCAATCGGCAGGAGCGCAGCCAATCGCGAGAAGACGACTCGCGGAGAAGCGGTCGTCAACAGGATTCACGCCCTGGTGCGCAGTCGACTGCGGAAAGGGATAGAGACGGTAGGGAAAGGGATAGAGACGGCAGGGAGGATAGGTCTCGGCAGGTAACTCCGTCCGGGCAGAAGCCCGAACGTATGGAGGCGCGGCCGCCGGTCCGGCCCGAGCTTCTCAACAAGGATGCGCTTGAGAAGGCGCGTGAGGCGCTGAAGGAGAAGGCGAGGGACTCGGCCGAGAAGAAGAAGGGCGATCCCGGCTCGGGTCGACGTAAGGCGAGTGATGAACGTGATCGCGACAAGGCGGGGCGTGAGCGCCGCGAGGCAGGTGGTGACCGCCGCGGTGACGGTAAAGACGGCCGAGATCGCGATACGCGCGAGGAGCGCAGAATTGGCCGGCCGCACCGCACCATAGAGGATATTCAGCGGCTGCGTCGTCAGCGCGTCGAGGGTGACCGCACGATCATCGAGGAGCCGGACAGCCGCATGATCGTGCGCGAGAAAGGCCAGACGTTCATTCGTCACGACGAGGAGGAGCGCTTCCGTCGCCGCTTCCGTGACGCGCGGACCGAGCGGCTGCGCGACGGCGGTAGGCGGACCATCTTCGCCGGGCCAGGCGGCGTCGAAATCATCACCGAGTACGACTCACACGACCGGCTGCTGCGCCGCTATAGGCGTTATCGCGATGGTCGCATCGTCGTGCTCATCGACAACCGGCGTCACTATAAACCGAGTGTGGCCGGCCTCATCATCGGCGCGCTGCTCGACTTACCGCCGCCGGTCGTGCGCATCCCGCGCGAAAAGTACATCGTCGAGTACGAGCACGCTTCCTACGAGGACATCTACGAGGCGCTTTCCGCACCACCCCTCGAGGAGCTTGAGCGCGACTACTCGCTCGACGAGGTCCGCTACAACTATGGGCTGCGCGCACGCATGAGGCGGGTCGAGCTCAACACCATCAACTTCGACCTGGGCTCCTGGGAGGTCACTCCGGACCAGTATCCGAAGCTCGAGCGTATTGCGCGGGCGATCAACCAGCTGCTTGAGCGCAATCCGGACGAGATCTTCCTGATCGAAGGCCACACAGATGCTGTTGGTCCGGATGACCTCAACCTCACGCTCTCCGACCGCAGAGCCGAGGAGGTGGCCGCTATTCTTTCGGAGGAGTTCGGCGTGCCGCCCGAGAACCTTGTCACCCAGGGCTACGGGGAGCAGTTCCTGAAGATCGACACGCAGGAGCCGGAGCGGGCGAACCGCCGGGTTGTGGTGTTGCGCATCACGCCGTTGCTGTCGCGGGCCGGCCCATAAGAGTAGCCATCACGGTTGCCAAGGGAGTCAGCCTCCGGTCTGTGCCGGAGGCTGACTTCATTCTGCCTGGCGAATCGCGCGATGCTGTCCGTCAGTGCGTGCCGATTCTCGAAAAGTGAGATCTACGTCATGACCGAGGGCGTGCTGAATCGAGAGCAGGGGAGCGCGGCAAATGACGACGTGCCGCTGACACGTGCCCGCAAGATCGGGCGCGGCTCCAACAACGCACGTCAGACGTTTGACCGCAAGATCATCGCCCTCGTCTACGACTTCGACGGCACGCTTTCTCCGCGCCCGATGCAGGAGTATACCTTTCTGCCGAAAATCGGAGAGGACCCGAGGTCGTTCTGGGAGGAGTCGAACCGGCTCGCCAGGGAGCAGGCGGCTGATCCCCTGATCACGTACATGCACCTCATGTACAAAAAGGCGAAGGCCAAGGGCGTGCGGATCGATCGGGAGGATCTCGTGGCGCTCGGCCGTAGCGTCGAGCTTTTTCCTGGCGTCACGGAGTGGTTCGACGCGATGGGCGCCTACGTGAAGATCCGGGCCGAAACGACGGGCGTAACACTCCGTCACTATCTTATCTCTTCAGGTCTGAAAGAAATCATCGAAGGAACGCCCATCTACCGGCATTTTCATAACGTCTTCGCCTCGGAGTACTGGTTCGACCCCTACGATTTGCCGTTTCCGAAGCGCGTCATCACCGATACCGGCAAGACCCAGTACCTCTTCCGCATCAACAAGGGGATCGAGGACCTGCGGGAAAGCATTAACCAGCACATGCCCGAGGAAAATCGGCCGATCCCGTTTCCGAACATGATCTATTTCGGAGACGGCGACACTGACGTGCCGTCCATGGCCGTAATGCGGAAGAACGGCGGCCATGCGATTGCGGTTTATCCGCCGGGCAAGCCGAAGGCAAAATGCATCGAGCTGTTCAAGGCCGGCCGCATCGACTTTTATGCCCCTGCAGACTACCGCCGCGGCTCCGACCTTTTCCGGCGTACCTGCCTGCTCATCGATCGCATCCTCGCTGATATTCGCGTTCAGGAGGAAGTCTGGCGCGTGCAGCGCGAGGTTGCGCGGGGCGGAGGTCGCTGAATCAAAAAGCGATCACCGCAATCCCATTTCTCTCTGCCCCCTTATTGCACTCCGCCGCGCCCGCTGGCTCGACAAGGCGGGCTTCCTAAAGAATATGGCTGAGCGACTCAGGAGGTGATCATGGACAAGGAGCTCGTCTTCTACACGAACCCGCAATCGCGGGGCGCCATCGTGCATTGGATGCTGGAGGAGATCGGCTGTCCGTACACCCTCAAAGTGCTCGAGTACGGGACCAGCATGAAAGCGCCCGAGTATCTTTCCATCAATCCAATGGGCAAGGTGCCGGCCATTCGCCATGGCAACGAGGTAGTGACCGAGACGGCCGCCATCTGCGCCTATCTTGCCGACGCGTTTCCTGAAGCCGGGCTTGCACCGGAGCCCGCCCAGCGCAGCTCTTACTATCGTTGGCTGTTCTTCACGGCAGGATGTGTCGAGCCCGCAATGAGCAACCACGCTGTTGGTTGGGATCCCGACCCCGCCATGCAGGGACGCTTCGGCTACGGCTCCTTCGAGCGAACCTTCGATACGCTGGCAACGTGGCTCAAGGACCGTCGCTTCATTGCTGGGGACAAATTCACTGCGGCTGACGTCTACGTGGCATCAGTCATCGATTTGGAATGAAATTTAAAAAT
>QGVC01000553.1 GCA_003242645.1 Pseudomonadota bacterium | reverse complement strand
GTGCGGGCTCATCCTCTTCGCCCGGAACTGCGAGACGCCCGATCAGGTGCGAAGGCTGATCTCCGAGGCCAAGGAGGCCATTGGCGAGTATGATATTCTGGTCTTGATCGACCAGGAGGGTGGCCGCGTCCGGCGCCTGATGCCGCCAACTTGGCGCGACCTGCCCCCGGCTGCTGCGTACGCCCGGCTGGCGGAGACCGATTTTGAGCACGCAGAGGCGACGGCTCGCTTGGTGGCGCGCCTCATAGCCGCTGACTTGAGGGACTTGGGCATCAATACCAATTGCGTGCCGGTCCTCGACATCCCTGCGCCGGGATCGCACGAGATCATCGGCGATCGTGCCTACGGGACCACACCGGAGATCGTCGCTCGCCTCGGGCGGGCAGTGGCTGAAGGTCACCTCGCCGGGGGTGTGCTGCCGGTCATCAAGCACATACCGGGCCACGGCCGCGCGCAGGCCGACAGCCACCTCGAGCTGCCGATCGTAACGGCTTCGCGCGAGGAACTATCGGCAACCGATTTCGTGCCATTCCGGGCGCTCAACGACATGCCGGCCGCCATGACGGCGCACGTCGTGTTCACCTCCATCGATCCGGAGGCTCCAGCGAGCACCTCGGAGATCGTCGTACGGGAGGTTATCCGGGGCGAGATCGGCTTCGACGGCCTGCTCATGACCGACGACCTGTCGATGAAGGCTCTCTCAGGGTCGATGCGCCAGCGGGCCGAGGCGGTCATCCGGGCCGGCAGCGACGTGGTGTTGCACTGCAACGGCGACCTCGGCGAAATGCAGGAGATCGCGGCCTGCGTGCCGCCCCTTACTGGGCAACCGCTGCGCCGGTTCGAGCGTTGCCTTGCGGTTTTGGCTAGCGCCGAGCCCTTCGACGTCGCCGAAGCGGAGGCGGCGCTGAGCCGGGCATTATCGGCGATCGGTTAAGGCCACGGCTGAATCAGTGTACTCTTCAACAGCTTGTCCACTGGCGGTGCGTGAGGCGCCGCCTCGAGCGAGTGCCCAATGGAAGCCGAACCGACCACAGATCTGAACCGGACGGCCGAGCCCTGGGAGATGCCAGGGCCCGACGATCAAGCTCGGCCCGAGGAGGCGCTGGTCGTAGCCCTCGACGGATTCGAGGGGCCGCTCGATCTTCTGCTCGCCCTGGCGCGGTTGCAGAAGGTGGACCTGTCCCGCATCTCCGTTCTGGCTCTGGCGGAGCAGTACCTGGCTTTCATCGCCGAGGCGAACCGGCTGCGGCTCGAGCTCGCCGCCGACTACCTCGTCATGGCGGCATGGCTGGCGTTCCTGAAATCCCGGCTGCTGTTGCCGCGGGAAAGCAAGGACGAGGTCGAGCCGAGCGGCGAGGAGCTGGCAAAGCGATTGACCTTCCGCCTGATGCGGCTCGAGGCGATGCGCGAAGCGGCGGCGAAGCTGATGGCCCGTGTGCGACTGGGTCGGGACGTCTTCCCCCGCGGCATGCCCGAGGGTACCCGCACCGTCCGCGAAACCAAGTACACGGCGCAGATTTACGACCTTCTCAAGGCCTATGCCGACCAGCGCTTGCGGGCGATCAAGCGCGTCCACGTCGTCAAAGCGCGCACGGTGTGGTCGATCAAGGAGGCGCGGCAGCGGCTTGAGGCGCTCTTGGGCGAAAGCCCCGGCGACTGGGCCCAGCTCGATGCCTACCTCAAGGAGTACCTACGTATCCCGGAGGAGAGCCGCACCGTGCTCGCAAGCTCCTTTGGTGCAACCCTTGAGCTGGCGCGGGAAGGGGTCGTTGAAATCAGGCAGGATGCGCACTTCGCGCCTATCTACGTGAGAAAACGGGGCCAGTCGGAGTGGCAACAGATCGCGTAGCACCGGTTGACAGTAGTGCGTGAGAGTCCGCAGCAACTTTTGAGCGAAGGATCGAAAGATGGTACCGCCGAGGCTCTCAGTGGTTCAGGGTTCCGAGCACAGCAATACGCGCCCGGAGCACGCCCGTGCTGCGGAAGGCGGACCGAATGAGGTTGCCCGGCATGGCGAGGTGAGGCCCGGCTATTCCAACGTCGCGGCGCTACCTTCAGCCGACCGCGGCGAGAAGCTGCGCATGCTGGAAGCCTTGTTGTTCGCGGCCTCCGAGCCGTTGGATGAGGGTCGGCTCGGGGAGCGGCTTGGCCTTTGCGAGGAGCTTCCCGCGCTGCTCGAAGAGCTGAAGGGCTTCTATGCCAGCCGTGGCATCAATCTCGTGAGGGTTGCGGGAAAGTGGGCGTTTCGCACCGCGCCCGATCTTGCTCACCTTCTCGAGCAGCACACGAGCGAGGAAAAGAAGCTCTCGAAGGC
>QGVC01000552.1 GCA_003242645.1 Pseudomonadota bacterium | reverse complement strand
CGGCCGTTCCCCGCCAACCCCCCCCCCGGCCAAGTCGCATCACATCTGCCCAAGCAGCCGTCCTAGGTCACAACCGCCGTTCACAGGAAGCTTTGGAGCATCCGCCTCAAGGAACTGGCTGGTCCTAGGATGTCTCTCGGCTTACCATCGGATGTCTACAAGACCTCAACCGGAGGCTGCAACGGTAGGGATTGCATCCAGTACCCCGCTAGCCAAGCAAGACCCCACTTCCAAATCGATCTTCCCGGCCCTGGTAGGTGCAAATGAGCAGTAACGACGTCGTACTTATCGACCACGTGCTCGAGCAGCGAATGGAGGAGCTGGGATCCTCACTTCCCAAGCATAAGTTATTCGAAATATTCGCATGTGAGCACGCGGTCACTTATGGAGACCTATCGGCCGAGGAAATAGAATCCGGCGTAATTGGAGGAAACAACGACGGCGCCATTGACGGTGTCTACACTTTTCTCAACGAGCACCTCCTCCACGAGGATAGCGAGATCTTTCACAAGGACTTCAAGCCCACAAACATTCAAAGGGGCCCTCGCCTCACGCTTTGGCTCGTACAGGCCAAGATGGAGCAATCATTCACGGAAACTGCTATCGATAAAGTTGCCTCGTCCACGAAACGCCTTTTGAAGTTAAATGAATCCGAAGAGGATCTCCGTCTTCTGTACGGAGAAGAGCTGGTCGCGCGAGTAAGCATCTTCCGGAACGCCCTTAAAATCCTTGCCTCCCGTCACCCTCACGTCGAGATCCGATTTTCCTATGTTACACGCGGGGACACTACTCAAATCAATACGAAGGTTGAACTGAAGGCCAGAGATCTCGAACGCGACCTTCGCGGGCTATTCTCGAACACCAAGGCCTCGGTCGAGTTTATAGGCGCAGGCGAACTCTGGACACGGTTCAGCGCGATTAAGTCGTATACCCTGCATCTTCCCTACCAACAGGCGATAACCCACGGGAGAAGCCATATTGCCCTAGTTCGCCTCGCAGACTATAAGGACTTTCTGAGCGACGAAAATGGGGAACTTCGACGTCATATCTTCGACTGGAATGTCCGAGACTACCAAGGCGCAGTAGAGGTCAACAAGGAAATTAAGGAAAGCATTCAGGATCCAGGTGCCCCAGAGTTTTGGTGGCTGAACAACGGCATCACAATAATCTGCAGCCGCGTCTTTATTCAGGGGACTGAATTCACGCTCGACGACGTACAGATCGTCAATGGGCTTCAAACCTCACATGCGATATATGAAACGCTAAGCGAGCTTCCCGAAGATCACCCTGCTCTAAATCGTCTAGTGCAAGTCAGAATTCTTCTCACAGAGGATCCTGCAGAACGCGACAAGGTGATCAGGGCGACAAATCGCCAGACGAACGTCCCCGCGGCATCCCTCTATGCCACCGATGAGATCCAACGGAAGATTGAATCGTTCCTCCTCCAGCATGGCTGGTTCTACGACAGGCGGAAAAACTACTACCGAAACCTTGGAAAACCAGCGAAGAGTATCGTCAGCATCTCACTCCTCGCTCAAGCAGTTATGGCGATGGGACTTAGCGAGCCCGACAACTCACGAGCTCGCCCGTCAAGTCTCCTGAAGAACAAACGCGACTACGTCAGGATCTTTTCTAAAAAGACTCCCCTGTCTGTTTATCTCTGGTTGATAGAGCAGCTACATCTAGTCGATACATTCCTCGCAGCCTCAGTTCCCTCCTCCGAGCGACTCAATCTCCGATTCCATCTGGCGATGCTCAGTGCCGCCAAATTGCTTGGCCGGAAAGTGCACTCGCCCGGCCAGCTCGTACATTTGGCGGAAAACAGTATCCACAGCACGGAAGAAGATCTCAGGCAATTGCTTGCGTTCCTGCGCGAGCAGCAGGCAAAGTTCGCAGAAGAAACGAAATGGAACTTCGACAAGATTGCCAAAGGATCCGATTTCGTGGATAGACTCCTCAAGGAAGCTGGTTACGTGCCAGCCGACGAAGAGGCGGGAAAGCGCGCAGACGAGAACGCGAGCGCCCGCCAAGACGAGACCCATGAATAGATTGACCAACTTTACACAAATCACTCAGCTCGCTATCGGATAAGCGCGAAGAAAAAGGGCTAGGCTAGAACACCATCGGAAGCGGGGAGGACGTCACGGATTCAAAACTCCCGAAAGTAATGCCTGAGATCACCGATCCAGAATACACGAAATGGTGATATGAACGTAGCAAACGCTCTGATCAAGACCCTGGATGGCGCAGATGTCGAGCCCGACACCAACACACCCGCTGCCAGGCGCTTCACTCTCACCACCTCCAAAAAAACAA
>QGVC01000130.1 GCA_003242645.1 Pseudomonadota bacterium | reverse complement strand
AATTCGAGACGCGCGCCCTGAGATTCCGCGCCTTGCCGACATAGATCACGTCCCCTCGGGCGTCGATCATGCGATAGACGCCAGGAGAATTCGGCAGATGCTTGAGATATGACGCGATGACCTCGGGACCGGTCTTGCGCGGAGTCTGCTTCGAGCCTGCCGCGACCTGCTCCCGCGCCTCGCTCGCGCGATCCTGTGGCATACCTGAGACTTAGGAAAATCGCGTGACAGCGTCCAGTAAAGACAGGGCCGCAGGTCTTCGACGCCTGTTTCCACAATCCTCTCCTTCCGGCCATTGGACAACGCGAATGCCGGCCCCTACCGTCGCTGCATTGCAGTGATTCCAGGGGAGGACTCGGGAATGAGGCGAGCGGTGATCGCCGTTATTTCGGCGGCTACGTTGGCCCTCGCAGGCCCCGCAGTGGCGGATGAGGTCGAGGATTCCATCAGCGAAGCGCTGAGCGCCTATCGCAACAAGGATTATTCCGCAGCCAAGCAGGCGTTGGACTACGCTTCTCAATTGATCGCCCAGAAAAATGCCGAGGGCCTGACCGCGGCATTGCCGGCACCGCTCGCTGGCTGGACGGCCGAAGACGCCGAAACGCAGGATGCGGCCGCTGTCATGTTCGGCGGGATTCGGGCGGCGCGAACTTACGAAAAGGGTGATGTCAACGTTGAGATCCAGATCATGGCGGATTCGCCATTGCTTGCGACTTGGATGCCCATGCTCAGTAATTCAGCCGTCGCGGCGGCAATGGGCAAAGTGACGAAAATCGGCAAGCAGCGCGCCCTGCAGACCAAGGACGGTCAGATCATCCTCGTTGTCAACAACCGGTTCCTTGTGATGATCAGCGGCTCTGCCTCGATGGAGGATAAGACGGCTTACGCGGCAGCGATCAACTTCGATACGCTAGAGACGCTCTGAATCCGCATTGGTGGCCATATCCAAACCGCTGTGAAGCTGCAATTTGCGCTGAAAAACTCCAGCATACAGCGCAGCTGCATCCGGAGTTTTTGTTTTTCTTCACTGAAAATGTATCCGGCTAATCAGGTCCGTAAGTGAGGCTGGACATCTATTTTCGTAAAACTCGCTTCTAAACTTTCCTCCCGCCCTCCGGCATGGCTGCACCCGCCTCGCGCTGACCAGCCTCTTTTGCCGCTTCGCCGGCTTTTGTCAGAACCTGCTCGGCCTTTTCAGCAAGCGTCTTACCCTCGCCCTCTTCGGGGAGCAGCCCTTGTTTCCGGGCCTCCTCCGCAGCGGCACGATAAGCCTCGGTAGCTGCTATCTTGCCTCGCTCGTAAAGCTCGCCGCCTTGTTCGGTGATCGCTTCCCGGAGTTGATCCCGAGCCTCTCCCAAGTATTGATCTTCGATCCGTGTGCTCGGCAGCATCGCGCCGACCAAGGCGCCGAGCGCCATGCCGATCGCTCCGAGGACGAGAGGCTGTTCCTCCACCATCGATCGGAGGCTCTCTGTTGTCCGCCGGCCGAGCTCGCCCATGTCACCGCCTGCAGTTCGGGCCGCACTTCTGGCTTGGTGCATCCAATCCGCTGCGGTTTCGCCGGCGTGGCGCACGCTCTCGCTAACCGCGCCAGCAGCGGAGCTCACGGTCTCGCCTGCTTCCGCCGCGACCTCGCGAACTTTTTCGGTGATCCCCTCGCGGGTATCTCGCATGGTTTCAGCTGTCGTACGCAGGCCTGTCCCCATTTGTTCTGCAGCCTGGTAGGCGCGCTCGCGGAAGCCTTGCTGATAGCTCCCCATCCGCTCCGGCGCCGATGGGTAGTGTCGACCAGTGCGGGATGGCGCTTTGCGCTCGCCTAGCATCATCCAAAGGGCACCAAGGCTGACGAGGGCAACCGGTAGCGGGTTCTCGCGAATTTGGCGGCCCAGGTTCGTCACGAACTCGCTGGCGCCGTCTCCAAAGAACTGGGTCCGCGCCTCGTCGATAAGCCGGCCAAAGGTCAACCGCTCCTTCAGGGCGTCTAACGTCTGACTGAGATCGGCTCGGGCGCGTTCGACCTCTCGTTCTGCATGCCTTGGGGTTTCGGTCACTTCACTTGCTCCTTCAGCATCTCAGCGTCGCGCTGAATTTGTGTTTGCGTGCGTTTGGGCACCACGCCCTCCTTGAGGAGGGAACGGCCGTTCTGGAGCAGGACGAGACCGATGATCCCGACAACCACGCCGACCAGCAGAGAAGCCCATCCGGCGCCCATGCCCCAATTGGTCAGAGCAACGATGAGCGCCTGTAACAGGATGAGCAGAGCAGCCAGCAAGCAGATTGCTGCGGCAGCAAGGCTGCCGCCTGCTGTTTGCATGTTGGAGTAGCTTTGGCTCACCTCAGCTCGCAGAAGCTCAATCTCCTTGCTGACGAGATTGGAGACATCGCGTCCGAGCACGGCGACGAGATCGGCCAGCGAGCGCGTCTCGCGCGCCTCGCCAGCTGTGTATGCGGTCCTATGCGGAACTTCCGGGGCCGCAGTTTCCGTATGTCTGACTTCTGCCATGGCGTTCACCTCGTGATGTTGCCGGTTTCGACGCCACTGCCGCGCTCGCGCGCTTGCCGCGCGAAGTCCCCGAGCTGATTGCCTTGTCCGAAGTGCTGCGTGGGGTACCGCGTGCCTGCTGTCCGCCCAACGTGGGCTTCATGTCGGGGCTCGCTTGAGCTCTTGGCGAAGCGGGCGATCGCAAGTCCGGCCAGCACCGCGCCTCCGAAGAAGGTAGCCGGATGATCCCGAGCGAAACGCTGCACGTCCGTCAGCATCTCCTGGAAGTTTCGGCGACCGATCGATTGCGAGAAATCCTCGATCCCGCGCGCCAAGCCGCGTACGAGATTGGCGAACTGCGGCTGTTCGTGGCGTTCAAGATCGTCGGCAGCGGTCCGGATGGCCGAGACCATGTCCATCAGGCCGGATCTCGCCATTTCCTTCTGCTCGGAGACCATTTTCTGCGCCTGGGCCTGCAGATCGGAAGTGACTTCACTCGCTTGACGCTGCACGTTCTCACCAGCGCGCTGAAGTGACCCCCGCGCCGCCTCAGCCTCGCGCTGGAGCCGTTCTTTCACCTCGCCCACGTCGTCTGTCGACCCTTGCTCATGTCTGCCGGGTTCGTTCGTCATTGGTCGGTACTCCATTCGATGGCTTTGCGCCGCGGGCTTCGCCTCGTAGGGCAAGGTCGTCGCGAAGGAGCCAACGCGCGTGGATGTGTAGATCGGGGCGCCCAGGCTCCGTTGCGTGGCGCTCTCAAGGGAAACAGAGGGCTAGACCATTGGTTCCCTGCCTGGTCTCCGACAGAGCCGATGATCACGAGGCTTGGGGCTTATTCAGAGCTCCGGTAAGACGGTGGAGCGTCAGCGCCTGGAGAGCAGGCGGCCCGCAGCTTCAGCAGCTGAGAGCTTGCCTTCGAGCAGCGCGTCGGCGAGCTCATCCAGGTGCTGGGCTTCAGACTGGCGGATTTCCGCTTCGACGAGCTCAGCAGCAGCCCGGGCAATCAAGTATCTTGCCCGCATTCGACGGCGTATTTGCGCTCCAAGGCGTAACCGGCTCTCACCGATCTCCTCTACGGCGTCCACAAGAGCGGGCACGCCATCTCCCGTGAGGGCCGTCGTCTTCAAGACCGGCGTTTGCGTGCGCACCCCGGACCGCATGGCGAGGGCGGACTTGAGCTGCTGAAACGTGATGTTGGCACCCTCCCGATCGGCCTTGTTGACGACAAGGATGTCCGCGATCTCGAGCAGCCCTGACTTCATGGCCTGGATTTCATCGCCCAGACCCGGGGCGGAAATGACGATGCGGACATCCGTCACCTGGGCGATATCGATCTCCGACTGCCCGGTGCCGACCGTCTCGATGAGGATGCGGTCATAGCCGGCGGCATCCAAGATATCGATCATCCGCACGGCCGCCGGCGAGAGGCCGCCCAAGTGGCCACGTGATGCCAAAGATCGAACGAAAACGCCTTCGTCCTCCAACCCCGCCGTCATCCGCACGCGGTCACCGAGGATGGCGCCGCCTGATACAGGGCTGGACGGATCGACCGCGATGACGCCAGCGGTAAGGCCCCTGCGCCTCACCTCCCGCACGTAAGCGTCGACCAGCGTCGACTTGCCGGCTCCAGGCGGCCCGGTGAAGCCGATGACGAGCGCCCGGCCGACATGCTGTTTCAACTCGCTCAGGAGCTCAGCAGCCAAAGGAGATTGCCGCTCGGCCTCAGTCAGAGCGCGGGCAACAGCCCGCCGCTCCTGGGCACGGATCCTAGTCGCGAGGTCCCGCGCCTGGCTCGCTGTATCGATTGTGCCTTCTTTTCGACGGTCGTGCAGGCTTTCAGACATAGCCCTTCAGTACCAGATCCCCGGCCAGCGAAATCGAGGTCCGACAACCACGGTCGGCCACGGGCCGACAAGCGGCTCTTCCTCGATGATGATCGGGGGCAAGGTCGGTTTGCGCTCGAGCTCCCGCAGGCGGGCGATCCTATCCTCGGTACTGGGATGCGAGCGCAGCAAGGAGGGCTGCGGCACTCGACGCCCCGGAACCGGAAACATCAGGTCCTCCCAGAAACGGCCGGTGTAGCGCTCGAGCTTGGCCAGCGCCGAAATGAGCCCTTGCGGGTCACCGGTCAGCATGGCGCCCTCAAGGTCCGCATCGTACTCGCGAGCGCGCGACAGCCCGAGCTGCAACAGGCTTGAGACGAGCGGTGCCAGATAGAGAACAAGGATCGCCCACCAGGACACGAACGTGACGCCTACGAGCATGCCCATGATGTTGAAGCTCGCCAGCATCACGGCCAACGTAGAGAGCGCCTGCGTGAAGCGGCTCATGGCATCTGCCAGTCCCATCACCCAGAGGTCGTTGTTGCGGATGTGGCTGACCTCGTGCGCCAGCACGCCCGCAAGCTCGCGCAAGTTCAGCGTCCGCAGAAGCCCTGCCGTGACCGCGATGCTTGCATTATCGGGGCTTCCCGTTGCGAAAGCATTCAGCGTGGAGCTCGGGATCACGAAGAGGCGCGGAAGCCTCTGGAGGCCCGCGCGCTCCGAGAGGATCTGGAGAACCCGCCCGACCTGGCCAGCCGCACGGGGGTGGACCTCGGTGGCGCGATACATACGCATCACAGCCTCCGGGGGAACTCGCGGCGCGAAGAAGACGAGGATTGCCACGGCCAGCAAGGCCCAGATCACGCCCGACGGCCCCCAGACCAGCATGGCGGAAAGGCTCAGCACGACGCCGAGGCCGAGCAGCAGAAGCACGGAATGCAAGCTGTTGCGCAGCTTGTGCGCCCGCCGGGTCTTCTCATCGAGTAAGCTGTACAAGGGCTTGTACCGTCGCCTTCAGGTGGGCTGCCGTCCGGTTAACGGTCTAACGCAAAAGTACGCGTGGCGGGTAGACGGAAAAGCACGGGCCCCGAGGGCACCGTGCTGATCCGAGGAGATCTCGCTCACATACGGGAGATGAGCTCGGCATCTCCCGTCAGCCGCGGCTCTCCGGGCGCCGTTTTGAGGACCGTGGGCACGATGTCCTCCGCACGATCGACGATGAGGTATCTCACCTCGAGGTCTTTCCGGATGAACGCGTCGGCCCGCATGTGGTCCAGGAGCGTCAAGAATGGGGTCCAGAAGCCGGCGATGTTGGCGAGAATGACAGGCTTCTCATGCTGACCGAGCTGGGACCAGGTGAGCTGCTCAACCAACTCCTCCAGCGTGCCAATGCCTCCAGGAAGCGCCACGAAGGCATCGGACTTCTGGAACATGAGCATCTTGCGCTGGTGCATGTCCTCCGTGACGACCAGCTCATCGACGTCGTGCAGCATCTGCTCGCGCTCCGACAAGAAGGCAGGGATGATTCCCGTCACTCGGCCTCCTGCTTTCAGCGTTGCACGAGCCAGTTCACCCATAAGTCCCAAGCTGCCGCCGCCATAGACCAGTCCCAAACCATGCTCGGCAATGGAGCGTCCCAGAATTCGGGCCGCTTCTGCGTATACGGGCTTATTGCCGAGACCGGATCCACAGTAGACACAGATATTCCGAACTCCGCCAGTTGGGCCGCGGCTGACAGTCTTCTGCATTGAAGTTCCTTTGTTGTTGTTTTTGGTTTCCTCACCGTAGCGCCGAAGCGTCACCCCGGTAAATATTGTGCTCGTGACCCCAAACCGTAAGGGTCGCGCCGGACCGAATTACGGCGTGGTAATCAGCCAATTTGCCCTGTGTGATCCAGCAGGCGCAACCGAGACCCCGGGCGGAGGGGAGCTTCCAATGGCCCCCGGCGGGGTTAGCCCGGTCTGGTGACGGGAACTGAGAAGGTCTACCCGACCGGCCCCTGTCCAGCTTGGCCGGAGCTACAGCCACAAGACCCCGGAGATCGGGGTCGTCATTTGGCCTCGGCGATCGTATATGACGCGTGAGACAATGACCTCCCGGGTTTGGCGGCCGGGGCGAGCCAGCATCTGTCTGGCGGCCGTCCCGGCCGCCGCTTTGACGCCCGGAATCTTGCTGGGCAGAGCCCAGGGGCACCCCCCGAGCGTGCGGTCCGTTGGGCGTTGAGCCGTTCGGCGAAGGCTGCTCCAGGGCGAAAAGAGAAGACGCATGGCAATTCAGCAGTCGATCAAGGCGGAAGAGCCGCTCAAGCGGGAAGGAAATGCGTGGGCGTCAGAGGGTCACGCGGACCATTGGACAGTGCTCCGGGGATTGCTGCCCTACGTATGGCCGAAGGGGCGGCCAGACCTGCGCCTGAGGGTGGTGCTGGCCTTCGCCGTTCTCGTTCTGGCGAAGGTGGTGACGATCGCAGTCCCCATCTTCTTCAAGGAGGCCACTGATCTGCTTGCCTCGAGCACGCCGGGTCTGAGCCTCGAGCAGGGAGTCGGGCTCGTCGCAGGGGCGTTGATCGTTGCCTACGGCGCCTCGCGCGTCCTGATGCTCGTCTTGAACCAGATCCGGGACGTGTTCTTCACGAGGGTGGGCCAGCATGCGGTGCGTGAGCTCAACAACCGCACCTTCCAGCATCTCCACCGCCTCTCGCTGCGCTTTCACCTCGAGCGGCGCACGGGTGGCTTGAGCCGTGTCATCGAGCGCGCGACGCGCGCAATAGAGCTCATCATCCGGATGGGCATTCTCAACGTCGTGCCCACCGCGCTTGAGCTACTGCTCATCTGCGGCGTGCTGCTGTACTACTTCGACATCATCTATGTGCTGATCATCCTGATCACCGTCGCCGCGTACATGTGGTTCACGTTCGCGGCTAGCGAATGGCGGATCGCGATCCGGCGGGAGATGAACGACAGCGATACCGAGGCCAACACGAAGGCCATCGACAGCCTGCTCAACTTCGAGACGGTCAAGTACTTCGGCAACGAGGAGCTCGAATCGCGCCGGTTCGACGCTTCGATGGCGAGATACGAGAACGCCGCAGTGCGGACGTACTACTCGCTGGGCGTGCTCAACTCAGGCCAATCGCTGATCTTCTCGTTGGGCATGACGGCGGTGATGCTGCTCACCGCACGCGGAATCTTAGCCGGCGAGAACACGGTCGGCGACCTCGTGCTGGTCAACACGATTCTGATCCAGCTCTACATGCCGCTGAACTTCATGGGCATGGTGTATCGCGAGATCAAACAGGGTCTCGTCGATCTGGAAAACATGTTCTCATTGCTCAACGAGCATCCGGAGATCGTTGACAAGCCAGGTGCGAAGCCCCTCAAGGTGGATCGCGGGACGATCCGATTTGAGAATGTTTATTTCTCTTATGAGCCGGATCGGCCGATTTTGAAGGATGTCTCGTTCGAGGTGCCTGCCGGGCACATGGTGGCCATCGTCGGACCTTCCGGGGCCGGGAAGTCGACGATAGGGCGTATCCTGTTCCGCTTCTACGATATCTCCGCCGGCCAGGTGACGATCGACGGGCAGGATATCCGCGATGTGACCCAGAAGAGCTTGCGTGCAGCGATCGGCGTGGTGCCGCAAGATACGGTGCTCTTCAACGATACGATCTTCTACAACATCAAGTATGGCCGACCGGACGCCACCGACGAGGAGGTCTACGAGGCGGCGCGACTGGCGCAGATCGATGATTTCATCCGCCAGCTTCCGCAGGGCTACCGCACGATGGTCGGCGAGCGCGGGCTGAAGCTGTCGGGCGGCGAGAAGCAGCGTGTTGCAATCGCCCGTACCATCCTCAAGCAGCCGCCGATCCTGCTGCTTGACGAGGCAACCAGCGCGCTCGACAGCCATACGGAGAAGGAGATCCAGGAAGCGCTCGACCGGGTGTCTCGCAATCGGACGACGCTCGTCATTGCGCACCGCCTGTCGACCATCGTTCACGCGGACAACATTCTGGTGCTCGATAAGGGACGCCTCGTGGAGCAGGGCACGCATGCGCAGCTCCTCGCGAAGGGTGGCCTCTACGCCAGCATGTGGAACCGGCAGCTGCGAGCAGAGAAAGCGCGCGAGGAGCTGGCGCGGTCGCTGGAGGAGGCGGAACTAGGCTCAGCATCAGAGCCGGCCGTCTGAAGAGACCACCCCGGCTCTGCCAATCGTGCCGAATGACTGCGGTGAAACTTCACTCGTGCTCTTCAAACAGCGCGCGGTGGATCAGTCCGCCGACAACGCCGCCGATCAAAGGCACAAGCCAGAAAACCCACAGCTGCTGAATCGCCCAGCCACCCTGGAAAAGTGCCGTGCCGGTGCTGCGCGCAGGATTTACCGACGTATTGGTGACCGGGATGCTGATCAGATGGATCAGCGTCAGAGCCAATCCAATGGCGAGTGGCGCAAACCCAGTTGGCGCGAGTTTGGTCGTCGAACCAGGGATGATAAGATGGAGAAAGGGGGGGGGAAGAACCCCAAGGAAAATTGGTAATTGAAGGAAAAA
>QGVC01000551.1 GCA_003242645.1 Pseudomonadota bacterium | reverse complement strand
GGGCCGGGGCGAGGTAAAGGCTGGCGGCTACAAGGACAATGCCATTGCCGGCGATCATCCTGTGCGAAATCTCCCAGCGGAAACGCTCGCCGCTGCCCGGAGCCAAGGGCGGCACGGCGAAGCTGACGACGAGCACTCCGAGTCGGGCCCAGGCCGGTACTAATATGAGCGGCCAGACTGATGCGGACTCAATGAGTTCCGAAAGAAGAATGAGCTTCGCCAGCAATAGTAAGAGAACAGCAATGACGCCGAAGGTACCGATATGGGGATCACGTAGAACGCTGAGGAAGCGTTCCGGATCGCGGTGAGCCGCGCCCATGGCGTCGGCGACATCCGCCAGTCCATCGATGTGAAGCGCGCCGGTGACCCATACCCAGGCGATCAGAACCGCAAGCGCTCCGACTGACGGGCCGAGCATGCCGGCGATCGACTGCACGAGAAGCAGAAACAGTCCGATCAATGCTCCCACTGCCGGGAACCAAACGGCTGAACGGGACAGGTCTGAGGCATGAAAATCCGCCACCTCTGGCGACGGCAGCCGGGTCAAGAATTTGACGGCGAGAAGGAAGCCGCGGAGCGGGCAAGATTTCACCGATAGTTTCATGCTGGCCATCTAGACCATGCGGCCTGACACACTCGCTTCGTCGAAGGTGGCCATCTCGTTGTGAAGGGCGCAAGCCATTCGCAGGATCGGAACCGCGACGGCTGCGCCCGAGCCTTCTCCCAATCTGAGACCGAGATCAAGGATCGGCTCTGCCTGCAGTGCTGCGAGAACCGCCGCATGGCCGCGTTCCGCTGATCGATGAGCAAAGAGCAGCCAAGGCCTTACGCTGGCGTTGATCCTGCACGCCGCCAACGCTGCGACTGATACGATAAATCCATCGACCAGGATCGGGATCGACCGCTGGGCGGATGCGATGATTGCGCCGGTCAGGGCAGCAATTTCCAGGCCGCCGACGAATTGAAGGGCGGCCCACGGGGAAGCTTCGGCTTGCGTCAGCCGATGCAGCGCCAGCGCCTCAGCAACTGCCGCAATTTTTCGCGCGAGGCCTAGCTCATCCAGCCCGGTGCCCGGTCCGACGACCTCTGCAGGGGGGAGCCGGAGCATTGCGGATGCCATCGCGGCCGCGGAGGTGGTATTTCCTATTCCCATCTCTCCGAGCACGATCAAATCAGGGCGTCGCTCACTTGATCGCGCAATTGCCCGCGCGCCTGCGGCCATCGCAAATGCAACCTCTTCTTGGGTCAGTGCGGACTCTCGCGAAAAGTCACGAGTGCCAGCCCTCGGTTTGTCCGTCATGACGCCGAGGATCGGCGCCGTTGCGAAGGAGCCGGCATCGACTACCTCGAGGCGCGCACCGAGCGTGCGGGCGAGGACCGAAATCGCTGCCCCACCGGCGGTGAAATTGCGCAGCATCTCGACTGTAACGGTGCTTGGGTACGCCGACACAGACCGAGACGTGACACCGTGGTCGCCAGCGAAGACGATAATCTCCACGCGATCTGCCTTCGGCCGTTCGGTCCGCTGAAGCGCGGCGAGCTCGATGGCGATGTTTTCAAGGCGCCCAAGTGCGCCATGGGGCTTTGTCAGCGAGGCCTGCCGGCGCCGCGCTGCTTCGGCGTGTTCCTCAGACGGATCAGGGCAAGAGCGGGTCCAATCTGTCATGTGTGCTGAACTTGGTTCGGGATGCGGGTAGGCGTTTGTCAACGAGGGTTCGATAATCGAAATAAGGCTCTTTCCGATTCGGACGAAAGTTATAATGTCGGATGCCGTCACCGGCCCAAGGAATGTCTACCACACGTGCGGGCGCCAGTGCTGAGTCGGAAGGAGGGCGTGGGGCCACATATGTGGCCACTAGCTCGGTTTTAAGTCACCGACTCCGGGCGATTTTCTGCGGGTATGAGCGCCGGGCGTGGTCCGGCAGCGGGGGATCGGGCACTGGCCAGCCCGAAGGCGCTCGGGTCGCGCACGAGCCGCAAGCGCAGCCAACATCCAGTCGCGAGCGAGGTGATGATGGAGGCCAGCACAAGCGCTGTGAACATGCGATCATCGATGATGCCGGCCGCATGAGTAACGCTAGCCAATACAATGCCGGGCCCGCCACGCGTGTTCATGGCGATCCCGTAGTCGAACGACCTGCTCCAGTCGATCCCGCTCGCTCGGGCGGCCACAGTGCAGCTGGTAACCTTGATGGCGCTACTTGCGATAATGAAGAGCAGAGTAAGCTGGATATCTAGCTGGTGTGCCAAATCGAGTCGTAAGCCGACGAGGGCGAAGTAGATTGGTACAAAGAACCATATCGAGATATCGGCAATCCGC
>QGVC01000550.1 GCA_003242645.1 Pseudomonadota bacterium | reverse complement strand
TGCCTTCCGACCGGCGCTCCAGAAGCTGCTGAAGCTGCTCAGCTCGCCGCGTTTCGCACAGCGTGCGGCCGAGCTTGGGGGGCTGGACGTCTCCGAGGCCGGCAGCGTGCGTTGGGCGCCGTGAACCCGTGACTGGTCAGGTGTCTACAAACGAAAAAGGCCGTGACGGAAGGCCCGCCACGGCCGAAGAGCTGGCAAAGAAGTGCTCAGCGCAGATACGGGCAGAGAACCTCGCGGCCCGACCGGGTGATGATCGTGCCGGTCTCGTAGTCGAATGACGGGAAGTCTCTCGCGCACCGGTCGAAACGATTGCGGGCCTGGGCCTCACTGATGCCCTTTGCGATGAGGGCGGTCATGATGCCGACAGCCAAGCCGGTGGCGAAAGCACCTCCACGGCTGTGACGATGGCGATGGCGATGGCGATAATGCCACCCTCTTTTCTTTACAACTTCGATCACCTTGGCGGTCTCTTTGTCAGTGGAACGCTGAACCGCTGGGGCGATCGCATTTGTCGCTGGCCGGACGGCCTCTGGTGCAGGCGTCAGCACACCTGCTGAGACGGGTTGCACGGCCATGACGCCGCACATCAGTGTTGCCACAAAAGTCTTTCTCATCGGCATACGTCCTTCAATCGCTGGGAGCGGAGGGCTCACACTGCCCCTAATGGAGTAATCCGGCACAGGAATGGCAACATCGTGAATGCCCCCGCAATTGCCCAGCTATTCAAAGTCAAACTCCCCCAGATGAACCTGGGCTATCACACCAATTGTTTCCAGTTCACTTAGGAATAGCTTCAGAATTGCAAAGGGCGGTATCATTCCGACAACAGTAAATTTGTGCGATCGTCGGTCGCACCACTGGAGCAGTTCATCCGATTGTCAGTGTTCGCCGAGATTTGACTGCGGGTGTGCAGCACATCGGCTGATCGTCGGATCAGCACATTGCTCCAGGGGTTCAGTTTCAGGAGGCAGCCCGCGATAGGGCACTCCGCACCGTTCTGCCCCAGGGCCAAGGTGTGGGGTCGGACGATCTCGGCAGCTTACCAGGAGGTTTAGGAGCCGTCGGGGGCACCGGCGCTGTAGCGTTTGTCCACGCGCGCCGCCCAGCGGAAGAAGGCGTGGCGGAGGACGTCGATATCCTCTTCCAAAGTGGCGGCAGCCTCACTGCCTTTTACCTCGCCGGACCGTAATCGCCGCCGAAGCTCCGCGTGCTGGCGCATCATGTCGTCCCACTCGCGCTGGAGCTGGTCGCTAACGAATCTTTGCTGCTCCAAGGTCTTGCGCACCTCCCCGATATGCGCTTCCAGCTCATCGAGCCGTTGGGCCAGGTCGCTTCTCAAATCGTCCATTGGATTTGCTCCCAACTGATCGCAGGTGGCACCCCGCCACGTACGAACAACGCCCAGGCCCCCTCGATGGCTTCACCGGTACGAGCAAGAGTTCATCTCATGCTGAAACCGTCCCGACCGGAGGAGCTTGCGCATCCAGCCACGATCGGATCACGTAGGCTCCGACAAAGGAGCTCTCCGATTGATCACTCTTGACGACATCCGCGCCGCCCGGGACCGGATCGCGCCCCGCGTTCGGCCCACGCCCATTCTGCGGCTTTCAGGCCTAAAGCAGCCACTGCCTTGGGAAAGAGTGACGCTGAAGCTGGAATGCCTCCAGGTCACTGGCTCATTCAAGGCGCGCGGAGCCATGAACCGGGTGCTCGGCGCAAAGGCCGAGGAGGTCCGGGCGGGCCTCGTTACTGCGTCCGGCGGCAATCACGGGCTGGCTGTCGCCCGGACAGCTCATGTCGCAGGCGTGCCTGCCACGGTATTCCTGCCGTCCAATGTGTCCCCCTCCAAAGTGGAGAAGCTGAAGGCCTGGGGCGCGCGGATCGAGATCCACGGTGAGGTGTTCGACGAGGCGAACGAGGCGGCGTTGGACTTCGCCCGCCGATCAGGTGCTCTCTACATCCATCCCTATGCCGACCCTTTCGTCGTCGCCGGACAGGGCACGGTGGGTCTCGACATTCTCGACGATCTACCGGACCTTGACGCCGTCCTCGTCGCGATCGGCGGCGGGGGACTGATCGCAGGTGTGGCAACCGCAATCAAGGCATTGCGGCCATCTGTACGCGTCATCGGCATCGAGCCCGAGGGAGCGCCGACGCTCCATGCGAGTCTTGCCGCTGGTCACGTCGTCACGCTGCCCGAGATCACGACATCGGTGGCGACGATGGCCGCCCGGCGCACCGATGAGTGCATCCTCGCAATCGCCCAGCGCGACGTCAGCGAGGTCGTCCTTGTGAGCGACGAGGAAATGCGCGAGGCCGCCC
>QGVC01000549.1 GCA_003242645.1 Pseudomonadota bacterium | reverse complement strand
AAACGATGAAGCTCTGCGTCTCCTGCAAGGCCTGCCGCCGCGAGTGCCCGACCGGCGTCGACATGGCCCGCATGAAGATCGAGGTGCTGGCGGCAGCCGCGAAGCGGCGGGGCATTTCGCTCCGTGACCGCCTCATCGCCTATCTTCCGCGCTATGCGCCGTTGGCTGCCCGGCTCGCGCCGCTGATGAATGCGCGGGACGTCATACCCGGCATGGCGTGGCTTTCAGAGCGACTTGTGGGATTCACGGCGAAACGGAAACTGCCGCGATGGACGACGCGGCCATTCTCCGCAATCCGCTCAGCCAACGGCTCAGCGCGCCAGTCGCGCGGGGAAGTCGCGCTGTTTGCTGATACGTTCAATCGCTACTTCGAGCCGGAAAACTTGCACGCGGCCGTCGAGGTGTTGGAGCGGCTCGGGTATCAGGTGCATCTCCTTGAGCCCTTGAATGGCGGCCGGCCGGTTTGCTGCGGGCGCACCTTCCTTTCAGCTGGCCTGGGCGATGAAGCTCGTGTGGAGGCAAAACGGCTGCTGGCCGCGGTAAAGCCCTATACGGAGCGCGGCGTTCCGATTGTAGGGCTTGAGCCATCCTGCCTGCTGACGCTCCGGGATGAAATCCCGGCGCTATTGCCTGGATCGGAAGCGGCGAAAGCGGGAGAGCACGCGCTCCTGTTCGAAGAGTTTCTCGCGCGCGAGCTCGACGCTGAGCGTCTTACCGGACCACTCGGCCGGATGCCGGCCCGTGCGCTGCTGCACGGCCACTGCCATCAGAAATCCTTCGGCGTAATGCCGGCGGTGAGCAAGGTTTTGGCGCAGGTTGATGGCCTGCAAGTGGACGTCGTTCAGTCGAGCTGTTGCGGCATGGCTGGCGCGTTCGGCTATGCGGCCGAGACCTATGACGTCTCGAGGGCCATGGGCGAGCTATCCCTTCTGCCCTTGGTGCGCAATGCTGCGCCTGACACGATCATCGCCGCCGATGGTTTTTCATGCCGACACCAGATCAGGGACGGAAGCGGCCGCGAGGCACGTCACGTCGCCGCGCTGCTACGGGACGCACTGTCAATTACTGCAAATTGATCGATCGTTTCTGCCGGGCTCCGTCGATACAAGTTGAGAAAAATCAAGAATTATTTTTCTATAATTCTTATCGGCGCGCTGCCCTGCCACTGATCAGAAACATTCCTTAGTCGAAATCGTTGATCCCCCATGGGACAAAAAACTAGGGGTCCCCATTGAACAATGCATTGGTCATGAATGCCACTTCTGTCCGAGTTTTTGCGCGAAGCTTCTTCATAATATTTCGAACGTGAACTTTCACCGTGCTTTCGCTCATATTGAGCTCATAGGCAATAATCTTATTTGGTTTGCCGAGCCGCAAAGCCTTTATCACCGCTGTTTGGCGCTCGGTGAATAATTGCGTCCCACAAACGCCAGTTTCACCTCGGCTCTTCGCTTGCCGGGCGGCAAGCAAGCTGCTCGCCGGGGCATACGTGCCACCTGCTCTCACGAGCTTTACAGACTCGATCGCAACATCGAGAGGCAGACTGGTCGGAATATATCCCCTCACTCCCGCCTGAAACGCGCGAATGATTTGATCGGGATCCTCGAAATCCGAGAGGACGACGACGTGAACGCCGTTCGCCGCTTGCAGCAACCGGGAAAGCTGCTTTTGGAAATCGCCTTCCCGCGACGTGGCAGTCAAACTGAATATGATGGTGTCCGCCGGAACGGTGTCTCGGGCCTTAAGCCAATCCTCGATCGTCGGGAATGCCACAACACGCTGTCCGGAAGAGCCGCTTAAACAGCGTGTGAGACAATCGCGATGGAAAGCCCTGGGTTCAATGAGGACGATCGGTTGCGGAACTTCGACAACTGCGCCGGCAGCCGTTTCGGCATTGGGCAACAGGCGAGCGGATCTGCCTCGATCGGTAAGCTCGCCGTGAACTTCCTCATTACCAATGGACATAATGACTATCCACGGAAAATCTTTACACGCCCAATTTAGCAAATCCTATTCGGATGTACGGCAGCATGCTACTTTTGCGGGAATTGGTTACCAAGTGCACAAGATCTGGATCGGGCCCAATGCTCGTGAGGGGCATTCCACCGCAACTGGTCTCAAGAGAGCGCTCTAGACTGGCCGGAAATTGAAATCAGCACGAGGGCCTCCTCGCGACGCTGGCGAATGCGCCGCGCAGACCGGCTGCACCAGCCCGCGGAGTTCAGGAGATGAGCCTGTTTCTTATAAACACTTCCGAGCCACCAAAACGGCACAAGATACGTAAGTCCGTCTTTCGTTTGAAAAAAAAAACAATCCATGATAACATTTT
>QGVC01000129.1 GCA_003242645.1 Pseudomonadota bacterium | reverse complement strand
CTGATTGATCTTGTCCATCGGATCCCTGCACTCTGATCAACAACCGCTCGAAGGGCGGTTACATCGCGCGATTCTCTTGCTCTGCGAAGATTGCGGTGCCGGTGCGGCGGTCTGACCGCGGAGCGTCCTGTGGGCGAACGAAGGGGCCGCGTTGAGCTAAACGCTAAGCTCGGGGTGCTGCGCCGCATTTTGCAAAATTGGCACTCCCGACCCCCAATTTTCGGACAACTGAGCGGTGATGGGATCAGAGAGCTTGTCCCAATCGGCCGCATCAGCTTAGGTGTTTTCCACAGCATCGACACGGCTGAGTGGCGCATTTGGGGGAAGCCATGGACTTTGCTCGGGCCGCATCGCTCTGTGTTTTGATCTCTTGGGCTGGCGTGATGTGGCCTCCCCCTGAGGCCAGCGCGCAGAGTTGGGACGGCAGCAGGCCCATCTTCCAAAGCGATATCGAGCGGCAGCAACGCGAGCTGGAGGCTCAGCGCGCCGAGCGCCGCAAGTCCTACGATGTCGTCTATCCCAAGTTCATGGATGGCGGCGAGCGGCCCCACATCGAGCCCCAGGAGCCGCCGATCGTTTATTTGGAAAAGAAGGAGAAGCCGGGCACGATCATCGTCGATACCGGCGGGCGGATGCTCTACTACGTTCTTCCTGGTCAGCGGGCCTATGCCTACCCCATCTCCGTCGGCAGGGAAGGCTTCAACTGGACGGGTACGGAGCGTATCAGCCGCATCGCCTCCTGGCCGTCATGGACGCCGCCGCCTGAGATGCGCCAGCGCCAGCCCGGCCTGCCGCTCGTTGTCACCGGGGGCATCAATAACCCTCTGGGGGCCAAGGCGCTCTATCTCGGCAACACCCTTTATCGCATCCACGGGACCAACAATCCGCGCTCGATCGGCCGCGCCTCATCGTCCGGGTGCTTCCGGATGATGAACGAGCATGTCGTACACCTTGCTTCGCTTGCAAAGGTTGGCACCGTCGTGCGGGTGGTCTCAAGCTACCCGTGGGTGAGCAACACGATGCCGCTATCGATGCTGTTTTCGAACCTCGGTATCATCGGCGACTAGAGCGAGTAGCTGCGCTTCTTCGAAAGCTTGCTTACGGCATGGCTCAAGAGCTTCCGAGCGAACGCGACGCTCGGAAGGCGCAGCCTGTCGATCCTGCTGGCGTTGACGGAACGCGAGTGGCTCGGATCACGGAAGCGGTAGCGCTTCGTGCTCCCTCAGGACTTTGCCTGTTTCGGCATCCACCTCGAGCATCTTGACGCGATAGCCCCACAGATGCGCGACATGCTGTAGCGTGCGGTCGCACTGATCCTTGTCGAGCAGCACGCCCCGGCGCACGCGATGCTGCAGCGTCAATCGGCGGCCGCCGGAAAGGTCCGCATTGACGACCTGGATGTCAGGGTCGCGGGCCGCAGCATTGTACTGCTCGGCCAAGACCTTGCGGACCTGCCGGTATCCCATCTCGTCGTGAATGGCCTTCACCTCGACGAAGGACGATCCGCTGTTGTCGTGAATTTGGAACAGCCGGAAGTCCCGTATCACTTTCGGTGACAGGTACTGGAGGATAAAGCTGTCGTCGCGGAAATTGGCCCAAGCTTCCTTCAATGTTCCGAGGGCATCGCCATTCCCTGCAATTTCCGGAAACCAGTCCCGGTCCTCAGGTGTCGGCTCTTCGCAGATACGCTTGATATCACGCATCATCGCGAAGCCGAGCGCATAGGGGTTGATGCCGGCGAAATGCTTCTCGTCGAAACGCGGCTGATAAATCACGGAGGAATGGCTGTGCATGAACTCGAGCATTGAGCCTTCGGTCAGCAGCCCTTTGTCGTAGAGCCGGCTCATGATCTCGTAATGCACGAACGTGGCGCAGCCCTCGTTCATCACTTTCGTCTGCCGCTGCGGGTAGAAGTACTGCCCGAGCATACGCACGATGCGCAGAAGCTCACGCTTCCAGTCCTCGAGCTTCGGGGCGTGCTTCTCGAGGAAGTAGAGCAGGTTCTCCTGAGGTAACCCGAGCGACTCGCTTTCCTCCTCAGCCTCCTTCGCCTCCGGGGTAATGGGCGGCTCGTTACGCTGCTTGGTGGGAACGGTCCGCCAGAGCTCGTTATACGTCATCTCCTCGTGCTCGCGGCGCTTGAGCTCCCGCTTGTCCCGCTCTGCACGAGACCGGCGGCGGACTGGATGCCTGCTAATCCCCTGCGGCATCAGGGCGTGCGCGCTATCGAGGACAGCCTCGACCGCCTCGATCCCATATTTCTCCTCGCACTCCGCCACGTATTCCTTGGCGAAGCGCAAATAATCGAGGATTGCGCTCGCATCGGTCCATTGTTTGAAAAGATAATTATTTTTGAAGAAATGATTATGCCCCATCGCGGCATGGGCCATGACGAGCATTTGCATCGTCATGGTGTTTTCTTCCATGACGTAATTGATGCAAGGATCGGAATTGATCACCAGCTCGTAGGCCAATGCGCGGGCGCCTTTGCGATAGAGCGCTTCTTCACGCGCAAAATGTTTGCCGAACGACCAATGCCGGTACATGTTCGGCATGCCGATCGAGGCATATGCATCGAGCATCTGCTCGGCGGTTATAACCTCGATCTGATTTGTGTAGATGTTGAGCCCCATTTCGCCGACGCCAATCTCCTCGATGGCGTCGTAGCCCTTTTTTAGAAGATCGAAATTCCACTCGGCCCCCTCGAATAAAGGCCGGCGCGTCAGCACCGCTGTCATCTCGCTACTCTCTCCTCGCTGCCAGAAACGGAGCCGGAGAACAGCTCGCGAAACACCGGATAAATCTCGCTCGGAGACGAGACGCGCCGCATGGCGAAATGCGGATGATTTGCGGCAATTTCGCTGTAACCAGCCCAGGCAACGCTTTGCATTGGCGCAATCTGCGCTTCGGGCATGACCTCGATGTAGGCGAAATACTGGCAGATCGGGAGGATCTCCCGCTCCAGCAGGGTCACGCAGCGCTCCATATCATCGTCGAAATTATGCCCATCGGAAGCTTGGGCGGCGTAGATGTTCCAATCTTCGGGCGGATAGCGCTCATTCACGACCCGAAGCATTTCCTCCAGCGCTGTGGAAATGACCGTGCCGCCGGACTCCGTATCCCGGAAGAAGGTTTCCTCGTCGACTTCCTGTGCAGTGGTCGTATGACGGATGAAAACGATGTCCACCTCGGCATAATGCCGTGACAGGAACAGGTGGAGCAGCATGAAGAAGCGTTTGGCGAGGTCCTTTAAGGACTCCGTCATCGAAGCCGAAACGTCCATCAGGCAAAACATGACAGCCTGTGTTTTCGGCTTCGGGCGGCGTTCGTGGCGATTGTATTTCAGGTCGATCGGGTCGATGTAGGCCACGACCTTCCGCAAGTGCATCAGGTGAGATAGCTTAGCCCGGAGCTCCGAAAGCCGCTGCTCGTCTGGCTGCTCGCGAGCCTCCTCCGCAGCAATTTCGGCTTCCAATTGTTGGATATCGACCAGCCGAGGCCGCCGCAACGCAATGCGCCGCGCGAGGCTGTTGCGCATGGTTCGCAGGCGGTTGAGCTTGGCAGGCGGTCCGTCGGTCGTCAGGCCAGCGCGAACCGGCTCCGGCGCGCGCAGATCCTTCAATTTCGCCTTGACCAGATTGGGCAGCTTCAAATCGTCGAAGAAGAGGTCGAGGAATTCTTCGCGGGTCAAGCTGAAGACGAAATCATCCTCGCCCTCCCCGTCGGGGCTGCCGCGGTGGCCTCCACCTCCGGCGCCGCCGTCAGGCTTACGGATAACGTCGCCAACCTGGTATTCACGGTTCCCGGGCAAGACGAAGTCGCGCTCGCCCGTGTTCGAGCTGAGCGTGAACGATGGCTCCCGCAGACCTTTCGACCGAATACGGATATTTTCGCCGCCATCGACCTCGGAGACCTTGCGGCGCTTCAAGGCCTCGCGCACGGCTTCCCGAATTTCGGCCTTGGCGCGCCGCAGGAAGCGTTGACGGTTCCCAAGGCTCTTCGACTTGGGATTTAGACGGCGGTCGACGATATACATGCCCCGCTCTCGACCTCCTCATCCCGATTTCTTGACCCGCATGTACCATTCCACGAGACGCCGGACCTGCCGGTGCGTATACCCGCGGGATATCATGCGGCTCACGAATTCTTCGTGCTTCTTTTCGGTTTCGCCATCCTTCTTGGCGCCGAAGCTGATTACCGGAAGCAGATCCTCGACCTGACTGAACATCCGCTTCTCGATGACTTCGCGGATCTTTTCATAAGACGTCCAGCTCGGGTTCTTTCCGCCGTTCTTCGCGCGAGCCCTGAGGGCGAACTTGACCACCTCATAGCGGAAGTCCTTCGGGTTCGCGATGCCGGCAGGCTTTTCGATCTTTGAAAGCTCCTGATCGAGAAGCTGCCGGTTCATCAGCTGGCCGGTGTCCGGATCCTTGTAGTCCTGATCCTCGATCCAGGCATCGGCGTAAGCAACGTAGCGGTCAAAGAGGTTCTGCCCGAAGTCGTGGTAGGACTCTAGGTACGCCTTCTGGATCTCGTTTCCGATGAAGTCAGCGTACCTCGGCGCAAGTTCCTCTTTGATGAACTCGATGTACCGGTTCTCGAGCTCCTCGGGCAACTGCTCGCGGCGGATCGCCTGCTCCAAGACATACATGAGGTGGACGGGATCCGCGGCAACCTCGTGCGTGTCGAAATTGAACGTTTCCGACAGCACTTTGTACGCGAACCGGGTGGACATGCCGTCCATGCCCTCGCTCATGCCCGCTGCGTCGCGATATTCCTGCAGCGTCTTGGCGTGCGGGTCCGTATCCTTGAGGCTCTGGCCATCGTAAACCCGCATCTTCGAGTATAAGCTCGAGTTCTCGTGCTCCTTGAGGCGAGTGAGCACCGAAAACTGAGCCAACAACTCGAGCGTGCCGGGTGCGCAGGGAGCACCGGCGACCTCGCTTTGCGCCAGCAGCTTTTCGTAGATTTTCTTTTCCTCGGTTACGCGGAGGCAATAAGGGACCTGGATGACGCAGATGCGGTCCAGGAACGCTTCATTGTTCTTGTTGGAACGGAATGTTTGCCACTCGCTCTCGTTGGAGTGCGCGATGATGATGCCTTGATAAGGTAGCGCACCCACGTTCTCCGTGCCGACATAAGTGCCGTCCTGCGTCGCGGTCAGCAGCGGGTGCAGCATCTTGATCGGCGCCTTGAACATCTCGACGAACTCGAGAAGCCCTTGCGTTGTGCGATTGAGGCCGCCCGAGTACGAGTATGCGTCGGCGTCGTTCTGGCCGTGGAACTCCAGCTTGCGGATGTCGACCTTGCCGACAAGCGAAGAGATATCCTGGTTATTCTCGTCGCCCGGCTCGGTTTTTGCGATGCAGATTTGCCGCAGCCGCGAAGGGTATAGCTTAACCACTTTGAATTTTGAGATGTCACCCCCGAACTCGTCGAGCCGCTTAACGGCCCAAGGCGACATCCGCCCGGTCAGCTTGCGCCGCGGGATGCCGTACTTGTCCTCCAGCACGGGACCCATCGTCACAGGATCGAACAGTCCGAGCGGGCTCTCGAAGATGGGGCTTATCTCGTCGCCTGCCTTAAGGACGTAAACCGGGCACTGCTCCATCAGCTCTTTGAGCCGCTCCGCCAAGGACGACTTGCCACCCCCAACCGGCCCCAGGAGGTAGAGGATCTGCTTACGTTCCTCCAACCCCTGCGCGGCATGGCGGAAGAAGCCGACGATCCTCTCGATCGTTTCCTCGAGTCCGTAGAAGTCCTTGAAAGTCGGATAAATTTTTATCGTCCGATTTTGGAAGATGCGGCCAAGGCGCGGATCCTTCGATGTGTCGACGAGCGTCGGCTCGCCGATCGCGATCATCATCCGCTCGGCTGCACTGGCATACAGCATCGGATCGTCGCGGCAGGCCTCGAGATACTGCCGCAGCGTCATCTCGTGCTGCTTCTGACGATCGTAACTCTGCGCGTAGAGGCTAAAAATCTCGTCTGCGGAGGTCATGCTTGTTCTCGCTCTCGCGATCTCACCACTCTCGTGATGACGTGGCCTCCCGCCATCACCTATCAAGCTTGAAGTGGGCTCTTTCAAACCACTTGGCAATGCGCTTGCCCGCTTCAAGCGCCATCACTTCTTCATCACCGCCTTGTGTCATCCTAACACAGTCGCGCTACATCTCGATTGCGGCCAAATGAAATTCGATTTCTCCCCGAGCCAGCACGCAATAGGCCGGCCACCCTAGCGCCCACTTCTGGCAGAAGTGGGTCGCTGCAACGATCGTGCCGCACTGCGACGGCTGATCCACCGATGTTAATGAACGGCTTTCCGGTCTGCTCCGGACACTCGAAACGGACGCAGCTAATCAAACGCACGCTCGCACTTTTTGGTTCGGCCAAAGTGCCAATTGGCGCCGCTCGGTATCGTCGCTGCACCCCGTCCGGCGTCAAGGCCCGATACCCTGCTGTCTCGACCGCAGATGCGATCGTTTCATCCATCTCGACCATAAACTGATTCCGGGTATCAGAACGCTGCGCAATCACGTCTAAAGTGGAGGACGCGGCGAGGCTTCTGAGGTTCCCGACGGCACATCCCAACGCCCGCCTTCAAAGCAAAAATGCCGAATTATTGCGCAAATTCCGGAGCTTGATATCCGGTGTCAGACGTTTCGGGTTTCCCGTTAAGAAACCATTTGCCGCCGATCAAAGTGTAGCCGAAATTCCGCAATCCGGCAGAAAAATGTTTTCGCACCCTGGCGAGCTGCCAATTGCTCTGCCTGTTCCAGGATTTGTGAAACGTCGCCCAGTTCCGATCCCGACCGAATTTTGGCCACTGCGCGAAGGCGCAGCAGCTCGGCCGCATAGAGCATAATGCCATACTGCTCGGCGAGCTGCCACCCTTCGGTGGCAGCCGACAAGGCACGGTGCGGACGATCATACTTAAGCGCCACATCGGCCAAAAGTAGGAGCGCGTAGGGGAGGGCCTGGCCAGCGCCTGTGCGGCGATACGCCCCGATCGCTTTCTCGATCTGGTGAATGGCGGCCTCGTAGCCGAGGTCGTAGGCTTGGCTCCAGCCGAGGATGATATCCGCCCAGGCGATCCAGTAGGGGAACTCGTGCCGCTCGGCGATGACCCTGCCAGCGTAGGCGAGGGCGGATGCGGTCGCTCGCTCACCGAGCGTCTGCGCCCGCGCCGCAAGGACGCACAACACGTGCGCGCTGGTGTGAGGATGCCGCAGCCGGGAGGACAGCGCGAGGGCCGCCTCGGCATTCCGGTTGGAGCTAACGATGTCCCCCGCGATCGCCTCGCCCCACGCAAGGTGGGCTCGGGCCAAAGCACCCTGGTCCGATGCGTACTGGAACCTGAGGCTCGCGTGACGGGCCTCATCGTAGAGGTCCAGCGCCAGCCTAAGGTGCCGGAAAGCGTCATCGAGCTGCCCGTTCAGGAGCTTGGCGAGACCCTGAACCCGGTGCGCGCGCAGACGGCGCTCTTCGCTGCCGTCCCTGTTAGCCTTGTCCGTCAGACGCTCCCCAACGGCGAGCGCCTCGGTGATCTCTCCGCGAACGAGATGGCAGGTGTGGAGAGCCCATAAGGCGTCGAACTCGCCATCAGCAGCCGGTGCTTCACGAGAGAGATCAAGGCAGCGCCGGAAGGTCTCGACAGCCTCCGGTGCGGCGTTTCCCTTCAGCGACACGAGCTGGGCGCCAAGCAGGCGGAGGACTGCCACCGCCTCCTGCGGGTTCGCAGCGCCTGGATTTTGCCGAATGACGGCAAGCGCCTGAGTGAGGTGGTGGACGGCCGACCTCGTCGCAGCCATCTCGGAAGCCCTCGCGCCCGCTTTGAGCCACCATGTCAATGCCTTCTTTGGGTCGCCCGCAGCCGCGTAGTGCCGGGCAATGATCTCTGGGGCCTCATCCGCCGCACGCTCGTCCTTGGCCAAGGCTTCGGCGGTGCGATAGTGGAGCTCGGCGCGTCGCGCCTCGAGGACCGAGGCATATGCTGCCTCGCGGAGGAGCACATGGCTGAACCGGAAGCGCGTCGACCCTTTCCGGCAGGGGAGGGGCTGGAGGATTCCTGATCTCTCGAGGCGCTGCAGGTCCTCGATAAGATCGGACGGCTCCATTTGCAGGACGAGGCCGAGAACCTCGACGTCAAACTCGCGCCCGATAATTGCGGCCGCCTGGACCAACAACTTCAGATTGCCAAGGGCATCAAGGCGCGCCGACAAGATCGTGTTCAGGGGCCCCGGCTCCAGGAGCAGGTCCAACCGGTCGTTCTCAGGACAGTTGGCGCACAGGCGTGCCAGCTCCAACGCGAAGAGCGGAATTCCTTCCGAACGGATGGCAATCCGCCGCCGCATCGTGGGCGACAGCGCCGACCCGATTTCACTGCAGGCGAGGAGCTGTCTGATTTCCTCTGGTGCCAACCTTGAGAGGCTAAGCCGAGAGCGGTCCGCTTCGGTTTTGAATTGGTGCCACTCCGGGGCACGTGACGTGTACACCAGTCCAACCGGCCCCAGGTTTGGGAGCCGGTTGGCGATCCTGGCGACGAGGTCGAGAGTGGCCTGGTCGGCCCAATGCAGATCCTCAAACGCGAGGACGATCGGGCTGGTCTTGCTCAGTTCCGCTATCCAATCCAGCAGGATCGAGAAAATCCGTTCCTGCCGCGACCCCTCCATGTCGAGCCGGAAATCGGGGCCCCCTTCGCGCTGCTCCAGGAGGAACTGCAACAGACTACGGTCGGTATCTTCCAAGGCGGAGATGAACTCTGCCAATCCGCCCGATCCATTGACGAGGAGGCTGCGCAGGCCCTGGCGAACGGCGTGGAGCGGGGCACGCCGGGCCTCTGGCAGGCACTCGAACTCGATCCAGTGGGCTTTTGCTGCCCGGGCTTTCTCCCCAAGGTACTGAAGCAGCGTCGAC
>QGVC01000128.1 GCA_003242645.1 Pseudomonadota bacterium | reverse complement strand
CCCCCCAGATCCTGGGGGCTTGGCTTGGCCGCGTTCGTCACGACGAACGGGAAGCCCTCACCCCCGTATTTCCGATCTTCGATCTGCTTGGTGATCGATCTCACCACGGCAGTCTTGGCGATGCCAGGCAGACCGACCAACATCGTGGTCGTGTTCACCTGGATTGCCACGGCCAACATGTCGCTGTGAAGCATTTTATACCCCTTTCCTCTCTGTCATTCACCCTTGGTAGCGTCTTCCATCTCGGCAGCCATCTCGGCCACACCGATGGCCGCACGGACTTCCTCGATGCGATTGCGGAGAAGATCCAGGGAAACGCTGCACACGTTTTCCCACTGGAGCATTTCCGCTTCGAGGCGAGCACACATGTCGGCCTTGGTCTTCAGAGCGCGTTTGCCCAGACGCTTGCCCTCCTTAGGATCCAGAGCCGATGACAGATCGTCCAGTATGCTATCCGTGTTGCGGATCACGCCGTCGATCATGATCTCCATCGCCGCCGTATCATCGGCGAAACGAGGCTCGATACACAGCTTTCCGCCGTGCGTGAGCCGATGGACGGGAACCTTGACCCCGTTGACTTCTCGGTCGATCTGAGAAGAAGAACTCAGGGCCTCCAGCGCCACCGCCAGATCACAGATCAATTTGGCACGACTAGCCGGCACGTAGTACACGCCACCACGCGAGCGCTTCCCCACGCCATTGACGTAGGGAATGATAGTCTGCGAGAACCACACCGAGAGATCCTCGCTGGCCTTGTACTGACCCCTCTTCACCCGATAGGTTTCCTTCACGAGAGGAATCATCGGATGGTCGTCGGGGGTGAACTGGAGCGTCTCGATCTCCGTGCCGTTGATGTTTTGCACGAGGATCTTTGCCGTGAAGGTGGCGTGATAGCTGGCAGCCTCCCGAACCTCGATCCCAGCCTGCGCCGAGAGAGCTTCGAGATCCAACTTGGTCACGTCCTTGAGGGACATGGTGACTCCCATGCCCTTGGGCAGAGAATCGATTCGAGCCCCACGAGGAGAACACTCGTGAAAGGCTCGTGCCATGCACTTGGCACGGCTGGGCTGAGGCGGCAACAATTCGTCCGGCAATCCGGCATCCTTGAGCGCCTGGTCCACATCGTCGATACTCAGGTCACCCGCCCACATGGGAGTAACCTCGATCGCAGCGATTCGAGGGTCCGTCAGATCAGGCAACAACATGTTTGTTTCCTCCCTTCACTTGCCAAGCAGCTTCTTCGTGGCCGCGATCGCCTTGGCAGTAGCCTTTTCGGCTTTGCGATGCGCGTCCCTACATCCCTTAGCGTCGCCTCGGAATGCAGCCGCTAGCTGTTGGTGGAATGCGCACATGGCATCCGCCACGTGATGCTGTGCTTCCTGGATCTGTAGAACTTTCATTTTAACTCCCTCTCTTCAGGGTTCGATAAACGCTCTGTTCGGCCCCGGCTCGTGAGTATCGTCCGGGAAGATCTCGAAGAGCCGATCGGCGAGCTCGATGTCGCTCGCGCTGCCCGTGCTCCTCCGCCACCGGAACTCGGTCCGCGACAGCACGGATCGGATCGGGAAGCGATTGAGCCCGGACGCGTCCCTCCATCGCTCCGCGTCCGCTCGCGTCTTGAACACGTACTCGCAGCTCCCGGCTGGCCGTCCTCTCCACACGATGTAGCCGCGATCGAAGCCATCCGTAGAAGGAGAAGCTTCGCATCGATCACACACTGCAGATAAGAACAGGAGAATCATATCTCCGCCACACTGAGGACAGCGCAATCCGTTGTTCTTGTCTCGCATTGTGCACCTCCATGGGACGTGTGGGAGTCGAACCCACGACCGTCGGGTTAAAAGCCCGCTACTCTACCTACTGAGTTAACGTCCCGAATGACCCCAACGGGATTGGGGCCAAAGATCAGACTCGATTAGAATTTCTTTCCAGCAGCCTCGTAGAAAGAAACCTTTACTTTCGAACCAGGAGGACCAACACGCTTCACCATGTTGGTGTGCCTCTGGATCCATCTCCAAGTTTCGCGCACACAGCGTCCACAAATGAGGAGTGTGGCAGAGTATTCGCATCCAGAAGCAGGATGCGCTGAAGCTCCACACGAGGCGCACTTTCGACAGGGCGCAAAAGCTCCTGTCTCATTGCTGCTCTCAGCTTCTTTTGCCGCGACATCACTTGCATTCCGTGAGTGATTGTCCATGAGTGAGACATACTCCATTTGGACCTGCCATGCAAGGCTTAGTTTTGCCTTGCAGTTTTCTTGCCGCTTGCTGTGGCGTCATTTCTTTACGAATGACTGCCAACGCAAGCTTTGCACCAAGTGCATTGAGATTATGGCTTACGGAATCTTTCATTCCATTCCTTTTCAAGCGAGCCCTGACCGCGTCTTCGGTGGCTCTCCTTTAAGGTACGTCCAGGTACGTACCTACCTTGTTTGAGCGCCGGGAGATCAGCGGCGGTAGGAAAGCCGCTCCTCGCGCAGCTTCTCCTTGCGACCCGGCTTCTCGGTGCCGGAGTCGAAGAGCGTCGGGTACACGGACATCACCTCCTTGTCCGTGAGCGGCCGATCGCCGGGGTGGTAGACGCGCTCGGCGGTGGGCAGCTTGTGCCGCACGACCACCGTCTTCCCCTTCTCGGTGCGGTGCTCGAAGTACGTCTCGCAGAACGTGCGGCCGACCGCCGTGTTGATTCGATTGACCCGATTGTTGCCCATGATCAGTTCTCCTTTGCGTCAGGCGCCGTTGAGAAAACCACAGGACTCCCGCACGTCCCGTGGTTTTTTTTTTGGCTAGAGCACTTCGGCTCCCCGCCGGGGCCGAGGTGTCAGCTGTAGCGGCGCTCACGAGCGGCGCGGCGGTCACGCTCGCGCACAAGCTCGCGGTACTCGGCGCGGAGTCGGCGTACCCGCTTCCACGCCTCGGGGAACACGCGCGTGTTCCCCTTATCGCGGGCCAGCGCGCGCGGGTTATCGACGTACTCGCCGCGCACCACGGTCGCGTAGCGCTTCCAGGTGTACATGTCGGCCGGTAGGCCATGTGTCCCGTCGTTCGTCTCGACGAGGACGCGCTCTGCCTCGAGTTCCGCGACGCGCGCGTTGATCTCCTCCAAGCTCAAGCTCATCATCATCTCTGCATCCTCCTCGCGCTGCTTCGGAGCGCGGTCGATGGTGCTCACGACGCCACCTCGTCCTCGGCGATCCGGCGCGCGATGTGGTCGATCCCGTACTCCACCTCGCGGAGGCGGTCACAGATCTCCCACAGCGCCTGGACGAGGTGCTCTCCCTCGCCGAGCGCGCGCTGACCGTAGCGGCCTAGCTCGCGCAGCAGGTGTGCCTCCTCATCGAGGCGCGCCGCAAGCGCCTCAAGCTCCATGTCCATCTCCATGTCCTCTCTCACCGTCATGGTCGTATCTCCCTTCTAAATCTGTGGACTAAATCGACGGCCTCACGGCGCGCTCGCGCGGTTCGGCTCAGAGGCTCAGGTAGAGACCCGTCTCGGCCTCGAAGATGCGCCGAAGGCTGTTCGCGTAGACGCCCTCGAAGCGCGCCAGCTCGCGGATCTCGCCGCACCGGGTGACCCTGAGGAAGGCGACGCGGTAGGTGTCGGAGGCGTCCGGCTCGATCCGCACGTGCGTCACGCCGCGCGCGTTGCGCATGACCTGGAACTGGACCCCGCCGCGCCCGCCCAGGGCGACGAGGTTCCTGGCCCCGATCGCCCCGATCATGTACATCGCCGGACTACCTCCGAACAGCGCCCGAATCGTCTCCACCACCTGCATGTCCGTCATGGTCTCGCGTCTCCCTTCTGATTACGAGACAGGGCGCGCGGGTTGCTAAAGCACTTCGGCTCCCTCCGTCGTTTCGTCCGACGGAGGGAACACCTCGTCCTCGGGTCCCGCTTGGGCCGCGCACCAGGTCGTTCGGTCGATGAGCTGCTCGCAGACGTCATCGGTCGTCCACGACCTCCGCAGGCGAGACGTGCCCGAGCCACCGCATCAGCGCGTCGGGATCTACTCCGGGGCACTCTCCGCGATAGGCAGCGGCGAGGCAATGGTCGGCGGCGGCTGCGAAGACGAAGCGATCCGGGATCACAATAGCTTCTACGCACCCACCGAGTTCGTGGCCACCGCGGCCTGCCACGAACACCCATCCAATGTGCGGTACGTAATAATACCCGCCCTCATCGACCATTTCTTTGACGAAAGCTTCCCCGCTTCCGCCAAATGCGTCCTCGGTGTACTCCCCTATCTCGTCAATCCCCCAAGTGGAGTCATGGTCGTGATGGGACCCGCCGGAAAGAGTGCGCCATCCGGCGCGCTCGATCGGTGTCTCCGACGGGAAGAACACGCGCCCATCGGGAGTTTCTTCACGCCACCATCGCGTGGTAGCGAGCTCGGCGATCACCTGCCCGATGCTTGACGCGGCCATGAAATCCTTGGGCGGCTGCCCATAGCCCGGATCTCCCGGACGATGGTGGTCGATCGTGACCACCTCCCCGGCCCAATCGATCCCGTCGATGGCCGAGCCGACGAGGACGGCGGGTGCGCACTCGACCATGTAGGCCGTCGCGCGGAGACCTCGCAGGCCCTCGCCGATCTCCACGTCAGGCGCGTAGGCATCGGCGGGCGTCACGCGACGCCGCACGCCGTCTCGCCACACCGTGGCGTATTCGATGCGCTCTCCGCACTCGCGGAGGATGCTCTCGATCAACTCCATTTCGGGGTCGGGCGCCCCGAGGATCCAGATACGATCGGTGATCATAGGGTCTCCTTTCGTCGGCCTGTTAGAGCGGCCCCGAAGCCTGGGCCGAGGTGTCAGCTGTAGCGGCGCTCACGAGCGGCGCGGCGGTCACACTCGCGCGTGGCGCGCTTGGCGTGCGCGTGGGGCAGCTTCTTTGTCTCGGTCCTGTGCTCCGCTTTCGCCCCGTGCGCGTCAGCCTCCACGCGCGTAGTTGTCAACGAGCTGAATTCCCGTCACCACTCCGGGCGCAGCGTTCTCGACGTAGATCGGTGTCTGCACCGCCCACGACAGGCGAATGGCTTCGTACAGGAGCGCATGCAGGAAGCTCTGCGTGCAGACGGACACGTGACGAAAATCGAGCGCCACCGGCTCGCGTCTGAACAGGCGTGGCTGAAGCTGCTCTCGCGAGAGCTTCGCGGCCTCGTCCGTGTCCTCCGCCACGAGCGATACGAGAAACGAGCGGACGCCGGCTGGAGGCGCCTCGAATCGGACCCACCCCGCGCTCATCTCGTCCATCTCGTCCTCCTTACGCGGCGGTGCCGTACGCACTCGCCGCGATCACGCGCCCCGCGTGCTCCTCGCACGCCACACAAAAACGCCTAAACGCACCAAGCAGCATGCCCAGTGCGTCTAAACGTTTGTAAAATCGTACCCTCATACACGGAAACGACGAAACGACCACGCACCAGAGCACAAAGGTCTTCGTCGTCAAACCATGCAAAAAGGTTAGAAAGGCTGAGAAAAGCCACAAAACTCCGCCTTTGATTGCGGAGCCCCGCCGTTGCTTGCTCACGCTGCCTTGCGGTCCACCTCACCGGCCGGCGGCTGCGGTGGCACCGGAGGCTTGCGCTTCAGATCTTGAAGCGCACACTCGATCATGAAGATCGCGCGCTCGACCGAGATTCCGCGCTCGACCGCAAGGTTGTTCACCATGCGACCGATTCCCACGGTCAATCGCTGAGAAAGGGTGAGGCCGTCGCTCATTATTACTCCTGTTGTGCTTGTACGACTGTAGACACATCAGATTGCATACACACGAATGAGCGTATGTGTATGTCAATCTGATGTATTTACAGTCACACAAACAAAAACGCCCACCCTTTGCAGGATGGGCGTAAGTTCCGCGCGAACCACGTCTTACTCCAGATCGATCGTGCACCACGTCTCGCCCCAATCTAGCGAGCATAGGACGGCGCGTTCCATCGTGAGCGCGTCGAGGGAGACGTGGCACCTGTAGGTCACACCCTCGCATCCGAGGGTAGTGTCCTCGGACGTGTAAGTAGTACCTACACGCCGCAGGGTGCCTACCGTGAATGGTAGGTCACGGTACATCGAGTCACAGATCACACGAAGTGTGACACTATGCAAGATGCACTCTCTGTACCCGCCCTCAGTTTGCTCGCGCACCTCACCATTCAGTGACTGCGCAAGCGCGAACGGTCCCTCGCAGTTGGACGAGACCACAGGTAGAGAGACCGGACCATGGGGCAGCGAGGCACACATGCCCCCGGTAGCAGCGTCGCGGTCGCTTGCGTCCACTTCGGGCATGCTGCCATCCACTTCGGGCATGCTGCCATCGTCGAGCGGCACGGCACCTGCATCCTCCGGCAGGTTGCAAGTGTCCATGGGCATGTGCGTTTCCGCACAGCCCATCAGGCTAAGACACATGAGCGTGCCGAGGGTGACGAGCTTGGACACCTTGATGGTGTCCGCACGAGCGTATTCCTCCTGCATCAACTGCATTCGTTCCGCCAAAAACAAATCCGCCAGACTCAGATCTGGTTGAGTCTGATCGATGTCGATCTTGCGTGCGGGTCGCGTCGTGTCGCTACCCGAGATACCCGAGAACGGCTCATCCAGCATCGTGATCGCACGCCGCCTCGCGCGCACTCGCGCGAGCTTTTCCTGCGTCTCGTTGTAGCGCTCCCACGAGCGCACCGAGCGCGAGTCACCCGGCTGAAATGGCGCGAGGCGATTCGCCAACCAAGCGCCCAGCACGCCCGCCGTCATCACGCCCATCATGATGCACCCAACCTGCAAGAGGTCGAGGATCGGGGCGGTGCTCTGCCACAGAGCAACCGTATCCACAAACGTATCCATATCTTCTCCTTTCACTTCGCCATACGCTCAGCGATGCTTTGCTGGTACTGCGCCTTCTTCACCAGCGGGTCGGTAGTGGGATCGATCTCCCCGACAACCACCGGGCCGGTGTTCAGTCTCTCCGTGGCCTTCTCCATCTCCACGGACAGCTTCGAAGACCTCTCGATCTGGATCGCGGCACGGACCTTCCGCGTTGCCTCCAGGATCTCCGAGATCAACTCCTGCATCTGCTCCGTAGTCAGCGGACGCTTCTTCTTGCCCATCAGGCCTCCAAACAGACAAAGGGCCTATACCATATTTCAGAACATGCCTCGGAAGAACTCGACGATTCCCGTCGCGATCTCACGTATCACGTGGCCGTACCACGCGCCCACCGTGTGTGGACCCACGATCACGCACAATAGGATCGTGAGGATATTGAACGTGAGAATCGGGTGTTTTGAGACCCACTTCAACATAACACAAACCTTTCCGGCTCGATTCGCTAGAGATCAGCAGGATGGCTCCGGGCTTCAGGGCAAGCGCAGGTCGCGCCATCTAACGAACCGAAACTCGGATCGTCGGACGGTCGCGTCGCCCTCGCGCACCTCGACGGCCTGACGGCGCGTGGTAGCGGTCACCACGCGCACGCCTCGGCGCAGCAGGATAGCCGTAGTGGCCATCGTGACGCCGAACTCGCCAGCCAGAAACACCGCGGTGGGGACCTGCGCCAGAATGCGATCGGCCAGGTCCCGAGCGATCTCCAAGACCTCGTCGGCGTCCGCGTCGGGCGGCACACTCGGAAAGCCGCCCGGAAGGTCGCGCACGATGCCGCCGACAAGCTCCTCGGCGGCCCGGCGCTGCGCGTCAGACCACGCTTCCGACGGGTGGTTCGACACGTTCAAAAAGATGTTCTCGCTCATAACTCTCCTCGCTTTCTCGCAGGCTCCGTACCCGCTCTCAGCGTCTCCGCACGACGCCGCATCCCCCATGCTCAGACCTCCCTATGGCACGCAACATGCTATATGGCCGCGCGAAGCCTTTTCTGTAGGCTCCCGTCCCTGGTATTCCTACAAACGGGGCCTAGCTTCGCGTGGCCATATAGCACGTCGCATGCCAATGTGACTAGGACAAACCGACACACCTAGCTAATAATCGGCAAAAGTAAACAGTCCCTAAATACGGAACTGCCACCCCGATAGCTAGGTGTGCCCGTTTGTCACAGTCACATTTTGGGCACACGGCACACGTATTCTGTTGTACGTTTCGACTAGTCCGAAGGTCCCTCTATTGAGGTAACCTATGTGACGTGACTAATCGACGCGCCAACCTTCCGCGCGAGCGACGTCCAAAAGGTTGGAGTCACCAGCATGTGCTAGAAGTGTGGCACGGATCTTAGGCAACGGCGCGAGGCATACCGCCAAACGGCGACCCTTATAGTCAGAGTCACCGGGCAGCGGTACTGTACCGTCCGCGCGGACAGTTGCTCGCCGCCGATCGGATCCGATCGCGCGGTAAAATCTAATGATTCTGCGGCTACCTCCCTATTTCAGATGACACAAGCGCGCCACACTTGGTACATTCCCGCCACGCGCCACAATGGCACGGAAGCGGAAACGTCCCAAATGGGCGCGCTTGTGTTATGGAATACCTTTTGCTACGCGCGCGTATGGTAGCGCGCGGCGTTTCACGTGAAACGCGCACGATCGTACCATGCGCGCGCGGGGCCTCTAGCTGAAACGGTAGCAATCTCGCGTCAAGCGAGTATCGCTCGCGTTTCACGTGAAACGTTTTCCGCGAACGCTCCGACGCGCGGTGTTTCACGTGAAACGCAAGCGGTGCCGTTGGCACGCTACTTGCTACCGTTTCAGCTAGGGGCCTCGCTATTGCGTACGCCCTTCTATGTTGGCGCGGTATATGCTATACGCGCCATCCCGCCGCGCGCGCGGCGTCGAGCACGATCGCGTCATCCTGCCACACATGCAGGATGGCGCGAATCTTTCCTGCGAGGCGCTTTCGCGCCTTCGCATCTCGCCCCTTCGCGGCTTTCCAGGCCGCGATCGCGCGCGTGATATCGTGCGCGGCAATGGCCCGCGCACGCGAGATCCGGTCCGCCATCGCATCGGGG
>QGVC01000002.1 GCA_003242645.1 Pseudomonadota bacterium | reverse complement strand
TCGGGTTCCAAGCCACGGCGAACGGTTGGGCAACGCCTTCGCTGTCAGTGGCGCGCGCCCAGATCTCATAATAGCCGGGCATCGGAAACTTGATGTTCGCGCGCCAGTTCTGCCAAGCGCCCGGGTTGACCGGCGGGTCGAGCTCAGCCCGCTGCCAAGTGGCGCCGAAGTCGATCGAAATATCCAGCGATTGAACGGTCCGATCGCCCGACCAAGCGTGGCCGCGGACCTCAGTCTCACCTTTCACGTTGGCGTTGTTCTCCGGGAAGGTGATGATCGATTTTACCGGCATCCGCTCCATGATGACGAAATCTTCGGTGGGGACCTTCTCGCCTGGCGCTACCGGTCGCTTCGGGAGCCGGTATGAGGTGCCTCCCATCTTCTCGCCGTCATGGACCTTGTCGCGAACCCAGATCCGGGTGAGCCACTTCTGCGAGCAGGAGCCGGGCCACCCAGGAACGACGAGCCGGAGCGGAGCGCCATTCATCGGATGAATAGGTCCGCCGTTCATCTCGAAGGCGATCAGCACGTTGTCGGTCATCGCCTTTGCGATCGGCACGCCGCGTGAGATCGGCACCTTTTCCGGATCGCCGGAGAGGTGAACGTCCGCTCCCTCGTGGCCAGTATAGACGGCAGTCGATTTGAGCCCGGCCTTGGTCAGCACGTCCTTAAGGCGCACTCCCGTCCAGTTCGAGCAGCCGACCGCGCCGACGGTCCACTGGTTGCCGGAAACCGGCGGGTTGAAGTAAGCCCTTCCGTTGCCACCACATTCGATGACGAGCGCCATCGTGACGACCTCGAACTGGTTCTTGAGGTCGTCGATGCTGAGCTCCAGCTCGTTCTCGACTTCACCGTCAACTTTCAGACGCCACTTGGCGGGATCCATGTCCTGCGGCAGCAGCCCGTTGTTGCGGATGAAGTGGCGGTTGGTGGGCGTGATGGGATCGTCCAGCAGGTGTGCAGGCGTCTCCGCGTTCACGGGACGATCGTTCAGCAGGGTGAGGCCGTCCTTGCCTTTCAAGACATCCTCATTGGCGAGCGCAACCGGGATGAAGCCGGCCGGCATATTGCGATGGAAAGGAATGTTGGCGCCTACCATCGCAGCCATGGTCGCAAGCCCCGCACCGCGCAGGAAACCGCGCCGATCGGGATATGAAACGCGCCCGAAGAAAGCTTTATCCGCTGCGATCGGGTCCTTGGAGAAGAACTCGTGCAGGCCCATGCCCTCGTGCGGCTTGTCGCCTTTGGTCATCGTGTCCTCCCGGTTTGCTGCCTTTCACGATAATGACGCACGACGACGGCCGTTTATTCCCTGGGCCGAGGGGCCAGGATGTTCTGCAACTACGAATGGGAGGAAGAGCTCAGGCTGGCTCGACGACCGCGATCACCTGCCGCACGCCGACAGTGGCTCTCAGCGCATTTTCGACGAGTTGGGCTGTCCGCGCGCTCACGCCAGAGAGACGCAAATCGACGACCATCTCGGAACCGTCACCGGATTCGCGGGAGGCGTGCACGCGGGATGGCACATGGCCCATTTTGGCCATCGGCTCGATCAGCCGTGGAAGAAGACCAGGATCGGCAGCGCCGACAATGTAGAACAATGCCCGGAGTGATGTGGACTGGGAGTTTTGCGATTCCGAGTGAGTCGGCGCGGCAGAATTCGCTGCCATGGCGAGAAGTCCTTCACATGCGATCGATTGGAAAAGGGGCGAAACGAAGCATTACCCGGCGGCCCTTAGGCAGCCGGGGCAGTAATTCGCCCAATGATCGCCATGCGAAGTGACTCTTGCATGGGCCGCGATAATAGCGTCGACTTCCAAAACTTCAACTATTTCCGGAGCTCCGCCAATACCAGCTCCGCTTTCTGACTACAGCCCGCCTCATCCAATCAAGTCCCGCAATACGGGAACCAGCGGCTCATCGGCGGGCGGCATCGGGTAATCGGCAAGCCGATTGACCCGCACCCACTTGATCTCCTGGCCCTCGCGCGGGGCGATGACGCCGTCCCAGGTCCGGATCTGATACAACGGCATCAACAGATGAAAGTCTTCGTACTCGTGGCTGGCGAACGTCAGCGGAGCGAGGCAAGTGGGGCAGACGTCGATGCCGAGCTCCTCGTAAAGCTCGCGGATGAGCGCCTGCTCCGGCGTCTCGCCCTCGCGGACCTTGCCACCGGGAAATTCCCATAAGCCTGCCATGGGCTTCCCGGGCGGCCGCCGCGCAATAAGGACCCGCCTGTCAGGATCGACAAGCGCGGCGGCAACGACGAGGACGAGAGGCTTTGCCATCCGTTCGGGCGGAAAGTTGGTGGCGATCAACTCCGGTAATCGGCGTTGATCGCGATGTAGTCGTGCGTCAGATCACACGTCCAGACGGTCGCCCGTCCGCCTCCGACGCCGACATCCACTCGGATCGTGATTTCCGGGTTCTTCATGTACTCGGCGACGACCGGCTCCGAATACTCGGGAGCGCGCTCGCCGTCCCGGGCAACCAGATGCGGGCCGAACCAGATTGCCAGCCGATCGCGGTCGGCTGCCTCGCCCGACTTCCCGACGGCCATGACCACGCGGCCCCAGTTCGGATCCTCGCCGGCGATAGCGGCCTTCATGATAGGCGAGTTGGCGATCGAGAATGCAATGCGCCGGGCGGCACGATCATCCTCGGCGCCGAGCACCTCGACCGTGACAAACTTCGACAGGCCCTCTCCGTCCTTCACGACAGCCAAGGCCAGCTCATGCATCAGGCTGTACAGTGCTTCAGCGAAAGGCTCGAGCGCCGGATCGGCGGCGTCGCGGATCTCGCGGACTCCACGTTGTGACGCCAGCCCCGTTGCAAAGAGCAGGACGGTGTCGCTCGTCGAGGTATCCCCGTCGATGGTGATGCAATTGAATGTGCGGTCAGCCGTGGCTGCGAGAAGGCGCTGAAGCACCGGTTGGGCAATCGGCGCATCGGTAAACATGAAACACAGCATGGTCGCCAGATCCGGGGCGATCATGCCGGCCCCCTTGCAGAACCCAGCAAGCGTGACCTCGCCCGATCCCATGGGGACGCGCCGCACAGCGAGCTTGGGATAGGTGTCGGTAGTCATGATGGCCCGCGCGGCATCCTCCCAGCGGTCCGGACGCGCCGCGGCTGCGAGGTCGCCAAGCAGATGGGCAAACTTCGTCGCGTCCATCGGCTCGCCGATGACGCCCGTAGAGGCGAGGTAGACCTCTTCCGGTTGACAGCCAACCGCCTCCGCGGCGGCCCTGGCCGTGATCAAGACGGCCTCATGGCCTTTGCGACCAGTGAAAGCGTTAGCGTTGCCCGAATTGACCACCAGGGCTCGTGCGCGACCGTGCTTCAGCTGCTCACGGCACCAAAGGACAGGCGCCGAGCAGGTCTTGGACCGCGTCGTGACCCCTGCGGCAACGGTGCCGGGGGAGAGGACGGCCAAGAGCAAGTCTGTCCGCCCCTTGTAGCGGATGCCAGCCTCCGCGGTCGCAAATCGCACGCCCGAAACTTCCGGTATTTCCGGCAGGCCGGCCGGTGCAAATGGGGAAATCTTCGCGGTGCTACCCAAAAGAGCCCTCCGAGCCTTGGCCGATGCCGATTCGCGCTGCTGCGTTGCTCGGCGAACCCGTCATCGGCAATTCGATCACCACGAACCAGATTGGTCCGGGCAAATCAATAGGCATGGAAAAAGGCCAGCCCGGTCGGACTGGCCTCTCGTCCCCTAGAACGGGTACTCCGTCTACTGTTTCGGTGCCGGAGCGCCTGACTTCTCGCTCTCGACCTGCTGCTTGATTGCGGGATCGACGTATTCGATCGTGGCCTTGCCCCGAAGGGACGCTGCGATCTCCTGTGCCTTGCGGTGTATCATCGCCGCGAGAAGCCGATCCTTGATGGCATCGAACTCCGGCGGCTTGCGCTGTCGCTTATCCTCCACCTGGATCAGATGCCATCCGAACTGCGTCTCCACAGGCTCCGAGACGTCGCCAGGCTCCAATTTGAAGGCTGCTTCCTCAAACTGCGGCACCATCTGGCCGCGGCTGAAGTAGCCCAGCGATCCGCCATCGTCCTTCGTGCCGGGGTCCTTGGAGTACTGCTTCGCCATCTCCGCGAAGTCAGCCCCGTGCGCGATCTTCTCGGCGATCTCCTTTGCCTTTTCCTTGCTCTCGACGAGGATGTGGCGCGCCTTGACCTCTTCCTCAGGCTTTAGAAGCTTCACCTGTTCGTCATAGAGCCGTTTGGCGTCGGCTTCTGTCACGGCCCCTTTGACAGTCTTGTCAAAGTAGGTGTCGCGTAAGGCTCGGCGGCGCCAATACTGCATTCGCCCGTCGAATTCAGGGCCAGAGCCAAGCTTGTCGCCCTCGGCCGCTTCGGCAAACAGCTGATTTTCAATCAGGTATTCGACGAGCACGCGGCGCTTGGTGGTTTCTGGTAGGCTGCCGAGATCTGAGCCGATCTCAGCCTCGGCCAGCCGGATGTCAGCTTCCGTGATGGGCTTGCCATTCACGACCGCCACGACCGCATCCTGGGCCACGGCGCAATTGATGGGGAGGAGCAAAAGACCACCGACGAGTGCGGCAGCCACGATGCCCTGTCTCACTATCGAGATCACTGGGGTGTTCCTTGAATAGTGGGGCGGGCAGCCACGAAATCTAACGCGAACCGATCGCCGCACAGTTAAAGACAGTAAGTTGTCCTGATGGTTAGACCGCATTCGACGGTTTGCCAAGCTGAGTTTGGCGGCCCATTGGATTTCCGATCAGAACCGGTGCATGGCGAACTGTCGCGTTCCATTGATTGACATTTGCTGATCCGGCTCCTTATCTCAGGCCTATCGAAGTGGCATTTTCCGTCGTCGGTAGCCCGCTCGCGCCTGTTTGCGCCTCCACCCGGCCAATTTCGTGTTCATTCTCCTGGCGCGAACACGTGTGACCGGGGACATTTGGCGCTGGATATGCCTGCAAGGATAGGTGCACATGCTTTCACTCGGCTCGATCGCGGCCAAGATTTTCGGTACAGCCAATGACCGCAAGCTCAAGGCCTATCGCGGTATTGTGGCTGCAATCAATGAGTTGGAGCCCGAGCTCGAACGGCTGACCGACGAGCAGCTTCGCGCCCGCACCGAGCAATTCCGCGAGCAAATCAGGGCCGGTAAGAGCCTGGACGACCTTCTCGTTCCGGCGTTTGCCACCGTGCGCGAAGCTGCCAAGCGCACGCTGGGGCAGCGCCACTTCGATGTGCAGCTCATGGGCGGCATTGCCCTCCACCAGGGCAAGATCGCCGAGATGAAGACCGGCGAAGGCAAGACGCTGGTCGCTACGCTCCCTGTCTATCTCAACGCGCTCGCTGGCCGCGGCGTCCACGTCGTGACGGTCAACGACTACCTGGCCAAGCGCGACGCCGAATGGATGGGCGAGATCTACAAGTTTCTCGGCCTGACTGTCGGCTGCATCGTCCATGAGCTCGACGACACGCAGCGGCGGGCTCAGTACGCATGCGATGTCACCTACGGCACGAACAACGAGCTGGGCTTCGACTATCTCCGCGACAACATGAAAATGAGCCGCGACGAGATGGTGCAGCGCGGCCATTACTACGCCATTGTCGACGAGGTGGACTCGATCCTCATCGACGAGGCCCGCACGCCGCTCATCATCTCGGGTCCGGTCGAGGATCGCTCAGAGCTCTACAATGTGATCGACAGCTTCATTCTGCGGCTGTCGAAGGAAGACTACGAGATCGACGAGAAGCAGCGCTCCGTCTCCCTCACCGAGTCGGGCAACGAGAAGATCGAGGAGATGCTGCAGGCTGCGGGCCTGCTCAAGGGCGCCTCGCTTTATGATATCGAGAACGTCACGGTCGTTCATCACGTCAATCAGGCGCTGAAGGCCCACACGCTTTTCCAGAAAGACCGCGACTACATCGTCAAGAACGGCCAGGTCATAATCATCGATGAGTTCACTGGCCGCATGATGCCGGGCCGGCGCTACTCCGACGGGTTACACCAGGCGCTGGAAGCCAAGGAGAAGGTGCCGATTCAGCCCGAAAACCAGACGCTGGCCTCGATCACCTTCCAGAACTACTTCCGCCTCTACGAGAAGCTGGCCGGCATGACCGGCACGGCTGCCACCGAGGCCAACGAATTCATGGAGATCTACGGGCTCGACGTCGTCGAGATCCCGACGAACCTGCCCGTCGCGCGCCTCGACGAGGACGACGAGATCTACCGAACGGCCAACGAGAAGTGGGAAGCCATCATTCGCGAGATCGAGGCTGCGCAGAAGCGCAAGCAGCCCGTGCTCGTGGGCACCACCTCCATCGAAAAGAGCGAGATGCTGTCCGAGCGCCTGAAGAAGAAGGGTATTCCCCATCAGGTGCTCAACGCGCGCTACCACGAGCAGGAGGCTTACATCATCGCTCAGGCCGGCGTGCCGGGCGCGGTGACGATCGCCACCAACATGGCCGGCCGCGGCACCGATATTCAGCTGGGCGGCAACGCGCAGATGCGCATCCAGCAGGAGACCGCAGGCCTCAGCGAGGAAGAGAAAGCCAAACGCATCGAGGAGATTAAGGCCGAGATCGCGCGCAATCGCGAGATCGTGCTCAACTCCGGAGAGGTCGTCGAGATCGAGCCCGCCAAAGGCGATAAGCCTGCCAAGACAATCAAGAAGCCGGGTGGCCTCTACGTTATCGGCACCGAGCGCCACGAGAGCCGCCGCATCGACAACCAGCTGCGTGGCCGTTCTGGCCGGCAGGGCGACCCTGGCCGCTCGAAGTTCTACCTGTCCCTTGAGGACGACCTGATGCGCATCTTCGGGTCGAACCGGATGGACAGCGTACTGAAGACCCTCGGGCTCAAGGAAGGCGAGGCCATCATCCACCCCTGGATGAACAAGTCGCTTGAGATGGCCCAGCGGAAGGTCGAGGCGCGCAACTTCGACATCCGCAAGCAGATCCTCAAGTACGACGACGTCATGAATGATCAGCGCAAGGTCATTTATGACCAGCGCATCGAGATCATGGGCCAGGACGACGTCAGCGAAATGATCACCGACATGCGTCATGAGGTGATCGAGGAGCTGGTGAAGCGGCACATCCCTGAAAATGCGTACGCGGAACAGTGGGATGCGGAAGGCCTCCAGAAGGCGGTGAAGGACATTTTCGGCCTCGACCTGCCGATCGTTGAGTGGGCGGCTGAGGAAGGCATCGCCGATGAAGAGATCTTGGAGCGTCTGATCAAGGCGGCCGATGAGAAGGCGGAGAAGAAGGCGGCCGAGATCGGCCCCGAGGTGTTCCGCCAGATCGAGAAGATGGTGCTCCTCCAGACGCTCGATCATCTGTGGCGCGAGCATCTGGTGACACTGGAGCACTTGCGGCAAGTCATCGGCTTCCGCGCCTATGGGCAGCGGGACCCGCTCAACGAGTACAAGGCCGAGGCGTTCGTGCTCTTCCAGTCCATGCTCGCCAAGCTACGCGAAGCTGTGACCGGACAGTTGATGCACGTCGAGCTGGCCTCGCCGGAGGATCGATCTCTGCTCGAGCCGGTCGAGCTTCCGCCCATGGAGGCCCACCACATCGATCCAACAACTGGCCTCGACGAGTTCGCGTTGGCGGACGCCGCTCTCGCGGCCGAGGAAATGGCGTATGCGAATGGTCCGGACCGCCGCGTTCCCTTGCAAACGCGCCGCAGTGCCGACCAAATCGATCCGAAGAATCCGGCAACGTGGGGCAGAGTCGCGCGCAATGCACCCTGTCCCTGCGGGTCTGGGAAGAAGTATAAGCACTGCCACGGGCGGCACCACTGAAGCTAAGCCGCTCCTCCAACCTGCTGCCGTGGTGAGGTCAGGTGCGGATACTCGGATTGGTCGGTGCCACCCACGACAGCGGAGTGGCACTTCTTAAGGATGGCGTTCCCGAGCTGGTCCTCGAGGAGGAGCGGTTCAATCGCGACAAGCGGACGAAGAAGTTTCCCCGCCGCTCACTCGCATTGGCGTTGGACCACTTGCCCGGGGGGCTCGACGACGTCGACGTCATCACGACGCCGTGGGATGTCTCGCGTCTGCGGCGGACATTCTGCCGGGCGGTTCTTGGCCGGTTCCCTTTGAGCTTGAGTCTTATCCTGCCATCGGCGCACGAGCCGCAGAACAACGAGATCGTCCTCCTGAACAGGTGGCTGAAACGGCGAATACAGAAACAGGTCGGCGTGCGCGATCTACCGCCTCTCGTGAATGTCAGCCACCATGACGCGCACGCAGCCATCTTCTTCGTCAGCCCGTTTGAGGAGGCTGTGGTGCTCGTCATGGATGGCTTCGGCGATGATGCCTCCACGAGTGCCTACATCGGCCGCGGCAACCGGCTGGAGCGGCTCTGGCACACGGAAATCTTCAACTCCATAGGCATCGTTTACACGTTCGTGACCAAGTACCTCGGGTTCGGGTTTTCAGACGAGGGCAAGGTGATGGCCCTCGCCGCGTATGGTGAGGACACCTACGTCGAGAAATTCCGAGATGTCATTCGGCCCTTGCCCGGGGGCCGCTACCAGGTGAACTTCGACTACTTCAGCTACGATGCCTTCGGAGAGCTGAGGCCCTTCAAGCAGCGCTTCTTCGATACCTTTGGGCCGCCGCGCCAACCCGGCGAGGAGCTGAATGACCGTCACAGGGACATCGCGCGAGCGCTGCAGGTCGTCACCGAAGAAATCGTGCTGCATATGGCTCGCGAGCTGCGTCGCAGCACGAAGATCAAAAATCTGTGCTTGAGCGGGGGTGTCGCACTCAACTGTGTAGCCAACGCGCGCGTGTTGGCCGAAGCCGGGTTCGAGCGAGTTTGGGTGCCGCCATGCGCGTCCGACACCGGAGCGCCCCTGGGAAGTGCGCTTTGGCACTATCATCAGGACCTGGGCCATCCCCGCCGGATGGAGCTAACGCATCCCTTCTACGGGTTGTGCTACAGCGATCACGAGATAGAAGGCGCACTAGCTGAGGCCGGCTTGACGGGTGAGCGGCTAAGCGAGGCGGAGTTGCTCCGCCGGGTGGCGCAGGATCTGGCCGATGGGAAGATTGTCGGCTGGTTTCAGGGGCGTTCAGAAATGGGGCCACGCGCGCTCGGCAATCGCTCCATTCTTGCCGATCCACGCCGCCCCGAGATGAAAGACATTATCAATGCCCGCGTGAAGCATCGTGAGCCGTTCCGGCCGTTCGCGCCTGCTGTGCTTCTGGACCACGCGTCAGAGTTCTTCCATCTGGACCAGCCGGATCCCTTCATGACTCTCGCGCCACGCGTGCGAGCGGAAAAGGCACATCTCATTCCCGCTGCCGTTCATGTCGATGGGACCGGCCGGATTCAGACGGTGCAACGTAGCGCGAACCCGCTTTACTATGGGGTTATCGAAGCGTTCGGTAAGCTCACGGGCGTGCCCGTTCTGCTCAATACGAGCTTCAACCGCCAGGAGCCGATCGTGGAGACTCCCCGGCACGCCGTGTCGTGCTACCTGCGAACCGGGCTTGATGTGCTTGTGCTGGGCGCCTACTACACGACCGACCGGCCGAGATCATCCGTGGATCGAAACACAAACGCCCTCGCCGCGTGACCAATGGCCGGCCACAGGTACGAATTTCAGGTGGCTCTGCTCGCGTCGTTTCCTAAGCAGAAGGGCTCAGCCTGATTGGCGGTGGAAGGAAACGCAACTCTATTGTCTCACCTCCTCAAGCGGGGGCTCGGTAACTCATTGCGCCAACGCCCATTTGAACTAAATTTCGTGTGTACACCACGCCCTCGACGACAAAGAACCAACCAATGACCAACCTTGACCTCAGACACGCCGATCAGAGCGACGGGCGCATCCGGCTCTATGGGCCCGAAGATTTCGCCGCCATGCGTAAGGCCGGACAGCTCGCTGCTGCGGCGCTCGACCTGCTGGTCCCGTACGTAAAGCCGGGCGTGACCACGGAGGAGCTCGATGAGCTCGTGTTCGAGTTTGCGATGGATCACGGCGCCATTCCAGCGCCCCTGAACTATCGCGGGTTCCCGAAGTCGATCTGCACATCGGTGAACCACGTCGTATGCCACGGCATTCCCGGCCCTAAGCCTCTACGCGAGGGCGACATCGTCAACATCGACGTCACTTTGATTGTCGATGGCTGGTATGGCGATACGAGCCGCATGTTCCCTGTGGGTGAGATCAGCCGCAGGGCGCAACGGCTCATCGAGGTCACTTACGAGGCTCTGATGCGGGGCATTGCCGCGGTGAAGCCGGGCAATACGACGGGCCACATAGGTGCGGCGATTCAGTCCTACGCCGAATCTCAGCGCTGCAGTGTTGTGAGGGATTTCTGTGGTCACGGCGTCGGGCGCGTTTTCCACGACAGGCCGAATATTCTGCATTACGGCAATCCCGGCGAGGGGCCGGAGCTGAAGCCAGGGATGATTTTCACCATCGAGCCGATGATCAACCTCGGCAAGCCGCACGTGAAGGTGTTGCCCGATGGCTGGACCGCTGTGACGAGAGATCGCGAGCTTTCCGCGCAATTCGAGCATACCGTCGGCGTTACCGAGACCGGCTGCGAAGTCTTCACGTACTCGCCGGCTGGGCTTCATCGCCCAGGTTTTTAATTAGTCAGATCAGGGTTTGCTGAGGGGGAGAGCAAGCCCATGACCAAGCAAGAGAACGAAGGGGACGCCCGGGCGAGCCAGGGCTCCTTTTTCGAGGGACCACTGCCAAGTTATCTCGGCCATCGCCAGCGGTTGCGCGATCGATTTCGCACCGGTGGACCGGATGCTCTGCCAGACTACGAGCTACTCGAGCTCGTCCTCTTCCGCGCTATTCCCCGGCGAGACACAAAAGAGCTTGCGAAGCGCCTCATTGCGAAATTTGGCAGCTTTGCCGAGGTCATCAATGCCCCCGAGAACCGCCTCGCCGAGGTCAAGGGCGTGGGCGAAGCCGTAATCACGGAGCTCAAGCTTATCAAAGCCGCTGCTCTCCGGCTTTTGCGGGGCGAGATCATGCGGCGGCCAGCCCTATCCTCCTGGCATCAGGTCGTTGAATATTGCCGCGCGGCTATGGCCTTCGAGCCGCGAGAGCAATTCCGCATTCTGTTCTTGGACAAACGAAATCAGCTCATCGCCGACGAGGTGCAGCAGGAGGGCACGGTTGACCACACGCCAGTCTATGTGCGCGAGGTGGTCAAGCGAGCGCTTGAGCTTTCAGCCACCGCCATCGTGCTCGTGCACAACCACCCGTCCGGGGATCCGATGCCCTCGCGCGCCGATATAGAAATGACGAAACAGATCATCGATGCGGCGAAGCTGATGGGCGTCACGGTGCACGATCACATCATCGTCGGGCGTGACGGCCACGTCAGTCTCAAAGGTTTGCGCCTTATATAGTTTGTCGAGAGGTGGTGCTGATCGCCGAGACCGCCTGGCCTGTCTGGGCTACTTCCAGGCAGTCCTTGATGTCCGGCCTCGACTCGGTCACAAGCCTCGCACGACACCACGAGCACTAACATGCCTCAGACCAAACACGCCAAAGTCCTCATCCTCGGCTCCGGGCCCGCGGGCTACACAGCTGCCATCTATGCGGCTCGCGCCATGCTTAAGCCCGTGCTGATCCAGGGCATCCAGCCAGGCGGGCAGCTCACCATCACAACGGACGTCGAAAATTATCCGGGTTTCTCCAAACCCGTTCAGGGCCCCTGGCTGATGGAGGAAATGAAGGCCCAAGCGGAGAGCGTCGGCACGGAAGTGATCATGGATCACATAACGAAGGTCGACCTGAAGCAACGGCCTTTCTGGCTCGAGGGTGACTCGGGAGATGTCTACACGTGCGACGTGCTCATCATCTGCACAGGTGCTCAGGCGCGCTGGTTGGGGCTGCCCAGCGAGGAAAAGTTCAAGGGCTATGGTGTTTCCGCATGCGCGACGTGCGATGGCTTCTTTTACAGGGATAAGGAGGTCATCGTCGTCGGCGGCGGGAATACGGCTGTAGAGGAGGCCCTCTTCCTCACCAAATTTGCCCGTCGGGTGACCGTCGTCCACCGTCGCGACAGCTTCCGGGCAGAAAAGATCCTGCAGGAGAGGCTGTTCGCCAATCCGAAGATCGAGGTGGTTTGGGATACAGTCGTGGAGGAAATCTTGGGGACCACCGATCCCAAAACGGTTACGGGCGTGCGGCTCAAGAACGTCAAATCCGGAGAGATCACCGAGAGGCCGGTCGACGGCGTCTTCATCGCGATCGGGCATGCCCCCGCGACGGATCTGTTCAAGGGACAGCTCGAGATGAAGCCGACCGGCTACATCATCACCAAGCCGGATTCGACCGCGACATCCGTCCCAGGCGTATTTGCGGCTGGTGACGTCAAGGACGATATCTTCCGGCAAGCTGTGACGGCCGCCGGCATGGGCTGCATGGCTGCACTGGAGGCGGAACGCTACCTGGCCGGCCAGGCTGGAACGGCCTCTGTCGCCGCGTGGTAGCTTTAGCGTCGTGGCAAGCTTGCCGAAGCTCAGCCTCTTGTATTTGACCAGTTTCAGCTTAAGGTGAGCTGTCAATAGTTGTTAACTGGCCACTACAAGCGCGAAAAGCCGTCCGTCCGGTATAAATAACAGGATCAACGAAATGAGGCCGCAGACCTCAGGCCAGGTTCTGCCGGATCGAGGCCGCGCGATTCCCGGCAGAACAAGCGTCATGGACTGGGATAAGCTGAGAATCTTTCATGCTGCAGCCGAAGCGGGCAGCTTCACGCACGCTGGCGAAATCCTGCGCATGAGTCAGTCGGCGGTGAGCCGTCAAGTTTCCGCGCTCGAGCGCGAGCTTGGGGTCGCGCTCTTTCATCGCCATGCGCGAGGGCTGGTGCTCACCGAGCAGGGTGAGATGCTTTATCGCACGGCCAGCGAGGTGATGAATAAGCTGCAGACGGTAGAGACGCTGCTCACCGACACCACGACGAAGCCAGCCGGCGATCTTCGGATCACCGCCCCGGTCGGGCTGGGCACCGTCTGGGTAACCCAGCGGCTGCGCGAGTTCATGGAGCTCTACCCGGACATTCGCGTCGAGTTGATACTCAACGACGATCAGCTCGACATTTCCATGCGCGAGGCGGACGTGGCGATCTGGACGCGCGAGCCGGAGCACGCGGACTTGATCCGGCGTCCGTTGTTTTCCATGCGCGTGCGGGCCTACGCTTCAACGCAGTACGTTCGCAAGTACGGGGCGCCGCAGTCCCTTGAAGACCTGGAGAAGCACCGCTTCGTGTCTTACAGTGGCACTCCCGCCATGCATTTGTCAGCCGTTCGGGCACTCGAGACCATCGGCCGGGATGGTAAAGAGCCTCGCGTGCCTGTTTTCACGGCCAACAGCATCGTCGCGCTGAAGTACGCCATTCGGTCAGGAATCGGTGTTGGGCTGATCCCTGATTATCTGACTGAGGAAGATCCAGATCTCGTCACCGTCCTCACGGACGTCCAGTTTCCCTCCATTCCGATCATTTTCGTCTATCCGGAGGAGCTGAAGACGTCAAAAAAGGTGCAAGTCCTCCGGGATTTTCTGGTTTCGAAGACGCGGTCCAACAAGTCGTAAATGCCTGTTCGGCAAGGCCGTTAGGCATGCAAGGCAAGCATAACAATCATGCGGCGCGGCGCCTTGCAGCAAGTGTGCTCAGGCTGATTAAGTAATGTGCAGCTGTGACGGACAGCTGATGAAGGCCGTACCCTCCCTTTGACGCCTTCACGCATCCTAGGATGCGGTCTCGACTTGAAACCGGGCCCTCGCGGGCCCGGTATTTTTGTTTTTGCTGCGCAATCGCACCACATGTTTGCAGGGTTTTCAGCGGCCGCGCAAACCGCTATCACCAGATCAGCATATTCTGGAGGCACGGGAATGGCGCGCACTCTCTACGACAAGATATTTGATGACCATGTAGTTGAACGGCTGCCGGATGGGACCTGCCTGATTTACATCGACCGGCATCTTGTGCACGAGGTGACGTCTCCGCAGGCCTTCGAGGGATTGCGACTTGCCGGTCGCAAGGTGCGTGCACCGGAAAAGACGCTGGCGGTGGTCGACCACAACGTGCCCACTTCGGACCGCCGGTTCGGCATCGACGACCCGGAGAGCAGGCTGCAGGTCGAAACCCTGGCCAAGAACGCCAAAGATTTCGGTATCGAGTATTACAACGAGCTCGATGTCCGGCAGGGCATCGTGCACGTTATCGGCCCTGAGCAGGGCTTCACGCTGCCGGGCACGACGATCGTCTGCGGCGACAGCCATACCTCGACCCACGGCGCTTTCGGCGCATTGGCCCACGGCATCGGCACGTCTGAGGTCGAGCACGTCCTCGCCACCCAAACGCTCATCCAGCGCAAAGCGAAGAACATGCGCGTCATCGTCGACGGCAAGCCGCCGGCGGGCGTGACGGCGAAGGACATCATCTTGGCCATCATCGGCGAGATCGGCACGGCCGGCGGCACGGGCCACGTCATCGAGTACGCCGGGGAGGCGATCCGCTCGCTGTCGATGGAAGGCCGCATGACGGTCTGCAACATGTCCATCGAGGCGGGCGCCCGCGCCGGCATGATCGCGCCGGACGAGAAGACATTCGAGTACCTGAAGGGCCGGCCCAAGGCGCCGAAGGGCGCTGCCTGGGACATGGCGATGCGGTACTGGGAAACGCTGTACTCCGACGACGGCGCTCACTTCGACCGCGAGGTCCGGCTGGACGCCTCGAATCTGCCGCCGCTCGTCACCTGGGGCACGAGCCCTGAGGACGTGGTCTCCGTGACCGGCGTTGTTCCCGATCCCGACAAGGTCGAGGACGAAGCAAAGCGGGCGGCCATGAAGCGCGCGCTCGACTACATGGGCCTGACGCCGGGGACCAAGATCACCGACATCAAGATCGACCGTGTGTTCATCGGCTCGTGCACGAACGGCCGCATCGAGGACCTGCGCGAGGTGGCCCGCATCGTAAAAGGCAAGAAGGTGGCCTCGCACGTCTATGCGATGGTCGTGCCGGGTTCGGGTCTGGTGAAGCAGCAGGCCGAGGCTGAGGGGATCGACAAGATCCTCAAGGAGGCTGGCTTCGACTGGCGCGAGGCAGGCTGCTCCATGTGCCTCGGTATGAACCCGGACCAGCTGAAGCCGCGCGAGCGCTGCGCTTCGACCTCCAACCGGAATTTCGAGGGCCGCCAGGGCCGGCTGGGCCGTACGCACCTCGTGTCGCCGGCCATGGCCGCAGCGGCGGCCATCGCCGGGCACTTCGTCGACGTGCGCACTTGGCACTGACGCTTTTGAGCGCGCCCGACGTCAGTCGGGTGCGTATCCAACCATCCAGGCGGAGCGTGGCGGATGTCAAAGGCGAAATCGCTCGTTCAGAAGCAGTTCGGCGCTCACGCCGCAGGCTACGCCACCTCCCCTGTTCATGCCAAAGGCGCCAGTCTCCAACGTCTGATCGATCTGGTACGGCCGGAGAAGCACTGGCGCGTGCTCGACATCGCCACGGGTGCTGGGCACACGGCGCTCGCGTTTGCGCCTCACGTTGCGGAGGTGATTGCGAGCGACATCACGGATGAGATGCTGGCGGAGGCGGAGAAGCTTGCCAAAGCCCGCAGCCTTACGAACGTGACTTTCGCGAAGGCCGATGCGATGGCGCTGCCTTACGCGGATGGCACCTTCGACCTCGTTACGTGTCGCATTGCGCCCCACCACTTCCCCGACGTTCCGAAATTCGTCTCAGAGGCGCGCCGTGTCCTGAAGCCTGGGGGCACGTTCGCCCTCGTCGACAACATTTCTCCGGACGAGGAATCGACGCCTGGCTTCACACCGGACGAGCTTCGAGCGGCGGCCGATAGCCACAACGCCTTTGAAAAATTGCGGGACCCGAGCCACGGCCGCTGTCTTACGATTGGCGAATGGCGCTCAGTCGTTGCGAGTGCGGGCTTGATAATTGAGCACGTCGAGCAGCTGCCCAAGGAAATAGAATTTGCTCCATGGGCTGAGCGTATGGGAGCAGATGCTGAAACTACGAAGCAGCTGGAGGCCATGCTCACTGGCTCCGCCTCGGCTCTTCGGGCGTTCCTGAGGCCCAGGCGAGAGGGCGAGAAGCTCTATTTCTCGCTTGATGAGGTCATTGTCATCGCCCGCAAACCTACTGATTAGAAGTCCATAGGCTCTACATTGGTCCTGCGGTAGGTCTTTCTGGGAGAGTGGAGATCTGTTGTCGTCCACGCCGGAATGGTGCGGAGGTCTTATGCTGAGCGGTAGATGTGCTTTGGTCACCGGGTCGGTCGCGGGTCTCGGTTACGCGATTGCCGAGAGCCTGGCGAAGGCTGGTGCCCACATCGTGCTAAATGGACTTTGTGATCCTAGCGAAGGCCAGGCTGCTGCCGAGCGGCTTTCTAGCGCAACTGGCGTTGAGGTGCAGTTCGATGGTGCCGACCTGCGCAAGGTCTCCGAAATCGAGCGCATGATGACCGAAGCCGCTGACCGGTTCGGAAAGGTCGATATCGTCGTCAACAATGCGGTGGTCCGGCATTTCTCGCCGATAGAAGCCTTCTCGACTGAGCACTGGGAAACGGCGCTTGCCGTGAACGTGTCGGCTGCGTTCCACTGCACTAGGCTCGCGGTGCCGGCGATGCGAGCGCAGGGCTGGGGGCGGATCATCAACATTTCGTCGATCTATGGCTCACGGGGTGCGGAAAACCGGATCGATTACGTCACCACCAAGACAGCTTTGCTGGGAATGACCCGGGCCGTCGCCATTGAATTGGCTCAGACAGGGATAACCTGTAATGCCATTTGCCCGGGAACTGTGCCCTCGCCCGCTATTCTCGACCGAATTGCGGCGATCGCAGCTGAAAGGGGTGTGCCAGTCGAAACAGCGGAGCGTGAGTACATCACGGCGCGGCATCCGACTGGCCGATTTGTCTCTATGGAAAATGTCGGGGCGCTTGTGACGTTTCTTTGCAGCCCCGCAGGTGCCGACATCACCGGCGCCACATTGCCGATCGATGGCGGCTGGCAGGCTCGGTGAGGCCTGGCGAGGCCCCATTTATAGGCGCGCCCACTGAAGGCACATGGACGCATCCTCAGCCTTGTCGAGCGTCCAGACAGCCTCGATAAGAGGAGTTGGATCTATTCCGGGGGCGCCATAGGCCGCAAGCTTCCTGAGTTTGGTCTCGATTTCGGCATCACTCAACGGGCGATTCGAGCTGCCGCGTGCGTCGTCTACGCGAACGCTAATCTCAATACCGTCAGCTTGCGTCAGGGTCACGCGCGCTGCCCCCACGGGGTAAGAGCCATTTTCGATCATTCGCACCTTGGAGCGGAGACGGAGCACCTCCGGATTGGTCACGGCAGCGTCACTGAATTGCTCAACCCCGGCCTCGCCCGTAAGCAACGTCACAGCGACGCTATGCTGTGCGCTGACCTGTGCTTCGCGGCCTGTTGTCACCGCTGGCCGATCGGTGCGCTCAAGCAGAAGTGGATGCCCCTCGACGGTTATTGACTGAATTTTGTCGAGGTTAAGTTGCGGGTGGTTTCGCACCTCCAGGCAGGCATCGATCACAGCATTCAGCACGACGCCGCAGGGATATGGTTTATAAGTGTTGGTGCAAATCTCCCACCGTTCCCCGAGACCATCCGTCAGTTCAGCGAAATTGGGCTCGTCTCCTGTGACGCGGAGAAAGCCCCGCGGACCTTCGATCGGCTGCTCAGGTCCGGCGAAGCCTCGTTCCGCCAAGAGCGCCGAAAGCAGGCCGTTCCGCGCTGAATTTCCAACGCCGATGCTCTTCGACATGCTGCCAAGTGTCTCGACCAGCCCCGACGATTGCGCAGAAGCATTGCCGAGGGCCCAAATTATCTGCTGCTCATCTAGCCCCAGGCACTTGCTTGCAGCAGCTGCTGCGCCGAACACGCCGCAGGTGGCCGTGATGTGCCAGCCGCGCCGGTAGTGGCCGGGCGATATAGCGTTGCCAAGCCTGCATTCGATTTCGACCCCAAGCACGAAAGCGTGGAGTAGCTGCGCTCCAGTGATCCGACGTTCCTCAGCCAGTGCGAACAATGCTGGTGCGACAGGAGCCGTCGGGTGGATGATCGTCCTGGGATGAGTGTCATCGAAGTCGAAAACGTTGCCGCTAAGGGCGTTCAGGAATGCAGCGTTCAGACTGTCAATGCGCTCTACCCGACCGATGATGGTTGCGGTCTGAGGACCAGCGAACTGCTTCAGCACATCGTAGGCCGTTTGTGTCGCTTGATCGCGGCAGCCTCCCAACGCCGTGCCGAAAAAGTTGAGAATGGAGCGCTTCGCCTCGTGTCGAACCTTTTCGGAGAGGTCCTCCCATCGCGAACGGGTGACGAAAGCGGCGAGCTGTCGGGTCAAGCTGACTTCAGTCATTGCTTTCTAAACGCCTCATTTCATTTGGTTCGGCAGCCACATGACGATTTCTGGAAAGGCGTATAGCAGGGCTATGAAGGCGAGCATGAGTAGAACGAATGGGAAGGCACCGAGAGCGATTTCGCCCAACGGCACGTTCTTGCTCATCCCGCGCAACACAAACAAAACCATGCCAACCGGCGGGGTAATCAGGCCGATTTCCACGAGAATTACCAGAACCACGCCGAACCAGATGGGGTCGAACCCTAGAGCCGTGACGATTGGGAAGGTGACAGACAGCGTCATCAGCATCATCGAAATCGATTCGATGATCATCCCGAGGACAAGGTACACGGCACAGATGAGCGTCATGATGAGCCAAGGCGGCAAATTTGCCTCGCGAACAAGGGCCACCAGTTCACGCGGGAGCCGCAAATAATCGAAAACCCAGCTAAAAATCGCCGCGCAGACGACAATAAGCATGATGAATGCGGTAACCCGGACGGTCTCAAGGCCCGTCTCATAAAGGCTTTTCCAGTCGAGCTTTCCCCGAATAAGGCAAAGTAGGAAAGCGATTGCGGCACCGACGGCGCCGGCCTCGGTTGGGCTTGCAATGCCGGCATACAAGGATCCGAGGACCGCTACGATCAGTAGGACTGCGGGCAGGACGCCCAGTAATGAGACCAGCTTTTCACGAAGGGGATAGGATCGGCCTGATGGGACTGACGACGGCGCAATTATCGACCAGACAAGAACGAGTCCCATAAACAAGGCTGCGAGCAAGAGCCCAGGAATAATGCCGGCTATGAAAAGGACTGTAACAGGGGCGCCGACGACGTTTCCGTAGATGATCATCGCGATGCTCGGCGGAATGAGAATGCCGAGCGTTGCTCCGGCAGCGATGACACCGTAGGTCAATCGGGGACTATAACCGCGAGACACCATCTCCGGGGCAGCAACCGAGCCCAGCGTGGCCGCCGTGGCAAGGCTGGAGCCGGAAACAGCGGCGAACATGGCCGCCGCGGCGACACTTGCATGAGCGAGCCCGCCGCGGGCCCGCCCGAACCAACAAACCAGTGCATCGAAAAGATCAGTCGTTATGGCGCTCCGGACCAGAAACGCGCCCATGAGAACGAAGGTGGGAATGGCCGTAAGTGTAAAGGTATTCACGCTGGTCCAGGCACGATCGGCGATGATGGGGAGTTGCGGGCGCGGCAGAAGGAACAGCAAGCCCAGCATCCCGATGATGCCCATGGCAAAGCCGATCCGCACGCCGAGAAGAAGTAGCACCAAGAGCGCCCCGATGAGCGCGGCGCCAAGTGCGCCGATGGAGAAGCCTTTGGCAAGGAGGAAGAGGGCGATGAGCGCGGCGTATAGCGCTACGACCGCAAGCGTTGTCGCCACGCCGCTCCAGGCAAGCATGCTTGCTGTTACGGCCACCGCAATGATGAGCGTGCCCCAGTCAAATCTCGTGCCGGCAATGTGAACATCGCTGCGACCGAGCCAGATGAGCGCCAGGATGGTCGCTACAGCCGCAACAAGAGGAATCCACTCGGCAAGGCCCGGACGGGGATTGCTGAGACGGTGAATGTCCCGAAGCAGGGCCAGCGCGAGGCAGCCGAATCCTAACGTGACAGGAACCTGCGGGATCCACTGCGGCGTCGCGAGAAGTCCCCAATCGCGGGTGTCGTGGACGTACTCCAGAAACGTGAAGCGAGCCATTTGCCAGGTCGCAATGGCGACAAAGGCAAGTCCAGCCCATAATCCAACCAGCTCAAGTCGATCGCGCCACTCTGGACGTAACTGGCTAACCAGAACTTCGACTTGAATGTGCCTGTTCGCTTTCTGCGCCGGGGCCAATCCGAGGAAAACAATGGCCACGAAGACATACGTGCTGATCTCCGTAACCCATGTGGTTGGCTCGTTGAATACCGAGCGGGAGACGACCTCGTAGCAAACGATGGCCGTCATCCAGAAAAGGGCGAGGACGCCGATAATCCCGGTGGAGTCGGAGAGGATATCTATAAGCCGGCCGATCCGGCTTGCAGAATTCGCGCCCTCGCCTTGATCGACGGATTGCACATTCACGTCCGCCACGCGCTGCCTCCAGCTCGCTTCCTGAAATACTCTTTGCTCTTGAGCTTCCGGTAGTGCAACTCTCTCCTACCCGGAAAGGCGCAAGCTCACCAGACTTGACACGTAAGTAGCGTATCATATTGTATGACGAGATGAAAAAATGTCGTGATCGGTGAGAGCGCGTCAGTCGGTCACGTGCAACCAGGGAGGTTCTCGATGGCGGAGACTCGGCTTGAGGATGGAACGCGCTTTGGCGCGTGGTGTCGTGCTGTTCTGGCAGGCGCTCTTTCGGTCTTGGCCTTCACCCCGCAACACGGGCTCGCGCAGGACAAGATCGAGCTCACAATGGGCATCATCGTGTCGCCGGGAGACGTCTACACGGCGATGACGGCCAGCGTGCCCGAGCGGGTGAGCAAGGCGACGAACGGCAGGGTCCAGATCACAGTTAGCGATTCTCTTGTAGCTCCGGCACAGATCGCATCGGCGGTTCGTGACGGCCGCTTGCCGATGTCCGCGGCGCTACACACTTATCTCGCGGCCGAGGAGCCGCGGATGGGCATTTTCAATCTGCCGGGGCTCATCGACGATATCGATGAATATCAGAAAGTCCGTGATGCGTTCTGGGCCAAGGATGTCGCTCAGATCTGGCTAGAAAAGTGGAACGCCATCGTTCTCGCGGAAGGCGCGTGGTGTCCAACCCGCTTGTTCTCGAAAACACCGATAAAGACGATCGAGGACTTCAAGAATAAGCGGATCCGCGTACACAATCCGCAAACGGCTGCCATGATGGTGGAATTGGGCGCGAAGCCTACGCCTGTCCCAGTTCCCGAGATGATGCCCGCGCTGGAAAGAGGAATTCTCGATGGAGTCTTCACATCGGGTTGCGTTGGTGGCGCGCTGGAGCTGTGGCGGGTGGCTCCTCACGTCCAGGATTGGCGGATCAGCCCTATTACCGGTTGGGCAATCCTCATAAACAAAGACGAATGGGAGCGTCTGCCGGAGGATGTTCGGCAGCAGATTCAAACCGCGATGCGAGAGCTGGAGAAGGACGCGTTTGGGCAATACAAGGAGCACTTCCAGAAGGCGCTGGAAAATATGAAGGCCAACAACGTGGACCTCTGGGACGCTCCCGAAGAGTTGCGGAGGGAGATCAACCAGCCGAAGTACGCGAAAGCTGCCTACGACAGCTGGTATGAGCGCGCCAAAGAAGTTGGCTTCGACGGGCCGGCCTATATCGCCAAAGTGCGGGAAGTGCTCGGGAAGAAGGAGTGAATGAGGGCTCTAGCCGAGGGGGAGGTGCCACCTCCCCCTCGCATGCGCAGAGTTACTCAGCAGCTTTCTCTTCGTTCTCGCGCATCAGCTTCAATGCCGCCTCCGCAGCATTGCGCACATGGCGCTCACCTGCCGCACGAGCTGCCTTGCCATCTCGACTTTTCATTGCATCGATCAGCTCCTGCAACTCGGCAAGGCTGGCTTTCATGCGCCCTGGTGCGGCGAGTGAAGTGGCGCGTAGCAGCATGATGCGGGAGTTCAGCATATGCAGCGCGGCTCCGAGTGCCTCGTTTCCGGAGCCTTCGACAAGGCACTCGTAGAATCGGTTTTTCGCATGCAGGCGCACCAGAGGGTCCTTGCTCCGGTAGGATTTCTTGACCTGCTCGAAAGCTTCCTGCAGGGCGCGGAAATGCTTCTCCGTGGCATTCTCGGCGAAGAGCTGGCTCGCCAGCCCTTCAAGCTCCGCCCGGACCTGGTAGATGCCCTCGGCCTGCTTGGGAGTGAGACGCGCAACGATCGGACCACGATGGGGGACGACTTTGATCAGGCCTTCCGACTCGAGCTGCCGCAAGGCTTCACGGATCAGCGTCCGGCTCACCCCTGTGATCTCGCACAGCGTCCGTTCCGGCAGCCTTTCTCCTGCTTTGAAGCGCCCGACAGCGATCGCGTTGCGAATACTTTCGATGACGCTTTGACGGAGCGGCGCCGCCGTTCTGTTTACAAGAAAATCATACTTGCCAGCATCGGCAGGCTTTGTTGACAGTTCGTCCATCGCACTTTCGGCCTCACCCAAACCAGTGGGCTTCCTAGGTTCTGTCAAATAAGGATGGGCGTTTACTCGGACATTACTCTGATTTTTGCAAGACCCTGGTATAGCCCACATAGCGCTCATACGATCATACAAAACGGGCTTGCCCAAAGCAATCCGCGCCCTTAGACTGAAGCATCAAGACCGCGTGTAATTCGCCGCCGCCGCTGGTGAAAAGAATCGGCGGCGTTGCCGAGCCGCGCAAAGGCTCCGGTTCCCCAGGGAGGACGTTTTGATGTCTGCCATGCACCTTGGTTTCATCGGCCTGGGTAGAATGGGTGGCCCAATGGCCGGCCGGCTGCTCGAAGCCGGATATTCCCTGACCGTATTTGATACGAACGAAGCAGCGGTACGTCCTTTAGCGGATCGCGGTGCGACGGTTGCCTCCTCACCGGCCGAGGTAGCGTCTCAGGCGTCCACCGTTCTCATGTGCTTGCCCATGCCGAGCGTGGTTCAAGCTGTCGCGCTGGGCGAGAACGGGATCATTGCCGGGGAACGAGTGGAAAGGGTGATCGACCTGTCGACCACGGGACCAGCAGTCGCGACGACGGTAGCCAAAGGATTAGCAGAGCGGGGTGTCACCTTGGTCGACGCTCCTGTCAGCGGTGGCGTCAGGGGCGCGCGTAGCGGCACGCTCGCCGTGATGATCTCGTGCCCTAAGGACGCGCTCCAAATCGTAGAGCCAATACTGAAAGTTTTCGGCCGCACTTTCTTCACCGGCGAGAAGCCTGGCCTCGCTCAAGTCGTGAAGCTTGCGAACAATCTCCTTGCGGCAACCGCGCTCGTGGTGTCGTCGGAAGCGCTCGCCATGGGCGTAAAGGCGGGCGTCGATCCTAAAATCATGGTCGAGATCATCAACGCAAGCAGCGGCCGAAACAGCGCAACCGAGGATAAATTTCCGCGCGCCATACTACCGCGAACGTTCGATTTCGGATTTACGACAGGCCTCTCCTATAAGGACGTGCGGCTGTGTGTGGATGAAGCTGAATCCATGGGCGTGCCGATGGTCGTTGGCGCGGCGGTACGTCAAATGCTTGCCGTAACGCAGGCCAAGTTCGGGCCAGACTCCGACTTCACCTCAATTGCAAAAGTCGTTGAGGAATGGGCAGGCGTCGAGATCAAAGGGTGACGCTTTGATCTCGTAAAGGGTCCTGGCATTTCTCAATACGGGCGGAGTTGCTCGATGACGATTCAGCTTCTTGAAAACGTCCTGCAAGCTCTTGCTGCCGGCCTCCTCGTTGGCGCGATTTATGGTCTGATGTGCGTTGGCCTAGCGCTGATCTTCGGCGTTATGCGCGTGATCAATTTCGCCCAGGGCGATTTCATGATGCTGGGCATGTACGCTGCCTTCTACTTCTTTGGCGCGTTCGGCATTCAGGCGGCTTTCGGAACGACGTTCGGCCCCTACATGGCTGCAATTCTTGCGGGGCCGTTGATGTTTGTTGTCGGTTACTTGATTCACCTGACCCTGATCGCGCGGGTAAGCGGGACAAGGGCCGCAGCGGAAGCTGAGGGGCATTTCGCGCAGCTCATTTTGACCCTCGGAATTGCACTTATTCTTCAGAACGGCGGCCTCATCGTATTCGGATCCGTGCTTGCCGGCATCCAGACCCCACTGTCGAGCAGCGCTTGGGAAATTGGCCCGATGTGGGGCGATTACCTGAGCATATTCGTGAACAAGTCCCGGGCGATTTCGGCGGCGATCTCGATTGTCGCCATCTTTGTGCTGACGATCCTTATGGGCCGTTCCCGCCTTGGAAAAGCGTTACGCGCAGCAGCGGATAATCCGGAAGCTGCAACATACATGGGCATCGACGTCGATGTGGCCCACAGAATTGCGTTCGCTCTTGGCGTCAGTGTAACGGCGATCGCCGGCGGCCTGCTCGCAGTCAATTATCCATTCCATCCATATGTCGGGCTCGAGTACGTCATTATCATGTACGCGGGCGTGGTTCTGGGCGGGCTCGGAAGCATTATCGGGCCGTTTTGGGGCGGCATGACGATCGGACTGGTGCAGCAGCTATCCACGCTTGTGCTGCCGACGCAGCTTCAGAACACTGCGATTTTCGTGGTGTTCCTCCTAATCATTTTCTTGCGGCCGCAAGGCTTCTTTGGCCGCGTTGCGGAGAGGACGTAGCCGATGCAGGGTCTCCGCTCTCTCGCTCCGTTCTTCATCTTTGCCGGCGTTTACGGGCTGGTTACGCTGCTCGTGACGAACTCCTATTATCAGCTGATGCTGACGATGGTGCTCGTCTGGGCTTGCTTCGGCCTATCGTGGAATGTGCTCAGCGGGTACACCGGCCTTGTATCATTTGGTCACGCAGCGTTCTTCGGTATTGGGGCGTACACGACCGCACTTGGCCAGCTCCATCTGGATCTTTCACCCTGGGTGTTGATCCCCATAGCGGGAGTGTTGGGTGGTCTCGCCGGCCTGCTGATTGGATTGCCGACATTCCGTCTCCGGGGTGTCTATTTCGCGCTGGCGATGCTCGCCTATCCTCTGGCGCTCCTCTACGTCTTCGAATGGCTAGGGTACCAGGAAGTAACCCTGCCAATGAAGCGTGAAAATGCCTTTGCATATATGCAGTTTTCGGACCAGCGCATCTATACGATCATCGCGCTTCTGATGCTGATCGCATTCGTGATGATGACGCGTTGGTTGGAGCGGACGCGATTTGGCTTGGCTCTCCTAGCCATTAAGCAGAACGAGGCTGCAGCGGAAGCAGCTGGCATCAATACGCTGGCGTGGAAGCTTCGGGCCATCACGCTGAGCGGTGCAATCGCAGGGGTAGTCGGCGCCTTCTATGCCGTCGTGCTCCTCGTCGTGACCCCAGTTTCGGTGTTCGGGATGCTGGTTTCGGCCCAGGCCCTTACGGTGACACTATTCGGAGGGGTTGCGACCGCCTGGGGGCCGGTCATTGGAGCTGGAATTCTCATTCCATTAAGCGAGATTTTACATGCAGAGCTCGGTCACGTCCTTCCAGGCATCCAGGGCGTCATATTCGGCATTGCCATCGTCATTCTCATCCTGGCGGCTCCTGAAGGGCTGTTCTGGGAGGTGCGGGACTTTGTTCAGAAACGGTGGCCGCATCTGATTTCGAAGCCGAAATTTTTCGCCGACCTATCGGTGCAACCGGACCCCGTGGAAGTCTCGAGATCTGCGCCATCAACGAGCGGTAATATCATCCTTGAAGTCCGAGACCTGTCGCGCTCGTTCGGTGGCCTCAAGGCGGTGGACAGTGTCAGCTTTGCCGTTCGTGAAGGCGAGGTGCTCGGCATCATTGGCCCGAACGGCGCGGGCAAGACGACGGTCTTTAATCTATTGAATGGATTTCTTGTCCCGGACTCAGGGCAAATTCTGCTCGACGGCAAGAACATTGTGGGGCGTAAGCCACATGAGATTTGTGCCGCTGGCGTAGGACGAACCTTCCAGGTCATGCGGCCATTCGCGCGCATGACGGTCGCCGAAAATGTGATGGTTGGGGCCTATGCGCTTACGCCGGATCATAGCGAGGCAAAGCGGCTAGCCGCTAACGCGATGGCACGTGTTGGACTTTTGGACGCTGCAGATCGAATTGCCGCGGAGCTTACAACAGCAGAGTTGCGCCTGATGGAGCTGGCGCGCGCTCTAGCCGGAAAACCGCGGATTCTGCTTCTCGATGAAACCTTGGCGGGTCTCGGCCACGTCGAAGCGGAGGATGTTATCGGAGTGGTGCGGAAGCTTGCGGCGGAAGGCATCACGATCGTCATCATCGAGCACACCATGCACGCCATGGTGCGTCTCGTCGATCGGTTCGTCGTGCTCGACCATGGAGCTGTGCTCATGGAGGGAGCGCCGCAATCTGTCATCAAGGACCCAAGGGTGATCGAGGCCTACCTGGGCAAGAAATGGATGGCCCATGCTTCAAGTTGAGAACATTACGGTTGGCTACTCTGATCTGCCTGTCTTGAAGGGCGTATCTATCAATGTTGCCAAAGGGGAATTTGTGTCCATTGTAGGGCCGAACGGGGCAGGCAAGACGACGCTCTTCAAGACCATCTCCGGCATCCTGACCCCGATGTCCGGCTCGATCACGTTCGAGGGTGTCGATCTCTTGTCAGTTCCGCCGGCGCGGCGGCCGCATCTTGGAATCGCGCATATTCCGGAGGGCCGGCAGGTTTTTCCATCGCTTACGGTGATGGATAACCTCGAAATGGGGGCCTATACGGAGGCGGGTCGACGCGACTGGGCGCGCAATCTCGAACGCATTCTCACCTGGCTACCGGTTCTCGCAGAGCGGCGGAATCAGCTTGCAGGCACGCTGTCCGGCGGTGAGCAGCAGATGCTCGCAATCGGGAGGGGCTTGGCCTCTTCGCCAAAGCTGTTGATGTTGGATGAGCCGTCGATGGGGCTCGCGCCAAGCATCGCGGATTTCATTTTCGACACGTTGATGGAAATCCGTCGGGAATCGGGTCTGACGATACTTCTCGTCGAACAGCGCGTTGCGGAGGCACTTGAATCCGCTGATCGTGGGTACGTTCTGGAAGCTGGTCGCGTTGTGCTCCACGGAACGAACGAGACCCTGCGAGCGGACGACCGCGTGCGTCAAGCCTATCTTGGCATGTGAATTTTAAAGCGGTGGACCTGAGAATAAGAGCAAATCCAAAGGAGGAAACGAACCATGATAAGGCGAACGAATATATGGAAGTTGGGAAGCGCGCTTCTGCCGCTGCTCGGCATGCTGGGCGTGGGGGCGCCAGCGTTGGCCCAAGAGCATCCGAAAGAGGTAAAAGTCGGGCTTCTGGTTCCATTATCTGGAATTTATGCCCGTCCTGGCCAAGTGATGCGCATGGGCGCGGAAATGGCTGTGGAGCACATCAATGCCCAGGGCGGAATTCAATCGATGGGTGGCGCCAAGCTCAAACTGGTGGTGCTCGATTCAGGTGACACGACTGAAAAAGCCAAAAACGCCGCCCAGCGCATGGTCGCCCAGGAAACCGACCTCGTTGCAGCCTCGGGAGCTTATCTCAGCTCTTTCACTCTCGCAGTAACTGAGGTGACGGAGCGAGCGGAGCTGCCAATGCTGACTCTCTCCTATTCGGATCAAATCACGGAGAGAGGCTTCAAGTATGTATTCCAGACCTCAGCGACATCAGGCTCTCAAGCTAATCAGGCTCTCCCGATAATTGTGGAGATCGCGGAGAAGGCGACAGGGCAGCGCCCGAAAACGGTCGCCATCATAACGGATAACACGGCGGCATCGATCTCCTCGGTCAAGCCGATGAAGGAGCGGCTGTTGGCTGAGCTTGGCATCGAACTGGTCGTCGATGAGACGTTCACGCCACCACTTGCCGATGCGACCCCCCTGGTTCAGAAGATTCGTGCGACTCGGCCAGACCTCTTGTTCTTCCTGCCAACCGTCATTTCAGACGCGAAACTTGTTCTCGAGAAAATGAATGAGTTCGGTCTGGGCCAGGGCCGCATTCCGACGATTTCGTTTGGCATTGCTATTGCGGAGCCGGACATGCTGCGCACGATGACGCCAGAGCTCTTGCAAGGCGTCATGGCCGCAGTTGGGAATTGGGGGTCCAAGGGGCACGAGGATCTAATTGCCGAGCTGAAGCAGAAATATAATGAGCCCTGGATGACCCAGAACGCGATTTCGGCCTACGGCCATATGTGGATCATCAAGGAGGCATTGGAAAAGGCCGGAAAGGCGGATCGCAAGGCCGTTGCGGAAGCCATCCGCAACATGGACGGAGGACCAGCGAAGTACTTCCCGGGCGGGGTTATGAAGTTCGACGAAAAGGGACGCCGTGTCGGCGCGGGCCTTGCCATAATCCAGTGGCAGAATGGTGTACCGGTGACGGTATATCCTCCGGAATGGGCTATGGCCGAGCCTATCTGGCCGAAAAAGTAGCTGCTAGAAGAAGTCTAACCGCGCCCCAGTCAAATTGGGGCGCGATTTCTCCACATCCGAAGGAGCATCGTAATGGATAAGCAGACGTTCGACCGTGGGCTAGAAATCCGCAAGTCTGTCCTCGGTGCGGAATTTGTCGAGAAGTCATTCCAGACCGCCGATGATTTCAATCGGCCGCTGCAGGAGCTGGTGACGGAATACTGCTGGGGTGCCATCTGGGGGCGGGAGCAGCTTCCTCGAAAGATCCGGAGCATGCTGAACCTCGCCATGCTGTCGGCGCTCAATCGTCCGCACGAGCTGGAAATGCACATCCGCGGCGCGCTTCGGAATGGGGTCACGCGGGAGGAAATCCGGGAGGTGCTCCTTCAGGTAGCGATCTACTGCGGGGTGCCTGCAGCCGTAGATTCGTTCCGGATTGCGCGCAAGGTTTTTGCGGAAATTGACCAGGGCAGCTCGTCGTAGTCGAGAGCGTAGGTCTCGAAGCGCAACAGAAATTCGATAAGGTCGGGCACTCTCGATTGAAGATTATGAGGGGGGATGGTCGAGAGCTGCCCGGCCGCCTCTCAATCGCGAAGCTTGTATCGAAGTGCAACGGGCTGGCTGGCTCAATCGAGCCGCATAAAGTACAGCACGACGGAGCTCCATCCTACCGCTACGACTGTACTGACCGCTATGGCTGCCGAGACGGAGCCCACAGCGCGATCATACTTCGCCGCGAAGAGGAAGGCATTCGCCCCGACGGGCATTGCTGCGACCAGCGTGGCCACCGCTACCCAAACAGGTGGTAAGCCGAAAACCGGGCCGGCTAACGTGTAGATCACGACCGGCATGAGCACCAATTTCATCGCGACGATGGCCACAAGAGCGGGGAGTTGGCCGGCGATCCTGTACGTAGCTAGTGACATTCCCATTGCAAAAAGCCCGGCTGGCACTGCGGCTTGGCCGAGCAAGGCCAGGAAGCGATCGATAAGATCCGGAACGCGCAGGCCCATGACGCGCCAAATCGTTCCGATCACGACGCTCATCACAATGGGGTTGCGAAGAATATCAGCCACGACGCCGGCGATCGCGGGGAGTAGCGGCGCCGTGCGTTCTCTCCTGGTTACCCACTCAATATGCACGGTGGCTGCGAGCCAAAGAAGAAGCGCGTCAAGCGACACGAGAATTCCGAGCGGCGCTGCGGCATCCGGCCCGAAAGCACTAAGCGCAAGAGGGACGCCGAGCATGACCGTGTTCCCGAAGCACGAGGCCATCGAGATTGCGGCACCGTCAGCGGGGCTGCGATGAAGCGCGTACCTGCTGACCAGCGCTGCGACGACCCAAACAATCGCTGCACCTCCGAAGAAGGCGATCGCGAATTTCCAGGGCGCTTCAGGGATTTCACCGATCTCCTGCATGGCCCGGAACAGAAATGCAGGCATCGCCACGTTGAAGCTGAACAGCGCGATGACCCTGGCAGAGTCTTCCGGGAGGTAGCGCCAACGCTCCGTCAGCCAGCCAGCGAACATGATGCCGAATACGGGTAAGACGATGGTCAGGACAGCGAGCATGGGGTGTTTGGAGCGTAGCGGGTTGAGCGCGGCCGAGCCGATGCCGCTCGTGGCTTAGCAGAGTGCGGCGGAAGCGCAAGCAGCGCTAGCGCAAGGATCGCTGAACTTTGCCGTGAGGTCAGTTGAACCCAGGTAATGGCATGAGTTGCGAGGTGCTACCGAATCCGCTGGGCGGATCGATCACGCTGGCGCCGACGCGTTGTACCTCGAGAACGGCCAGCCCTCGCTCCGCGATGCCGCTTTCGAGAAGACGGACAGGCCCATCGACCCCCGTGAAGCCGGTTGGTCGAGTCAGATTGGCGGAAGTGAACCGCGAACCCGCAGGCTGGTTCGCCAGACGAATGGCAATGCTCACCGCATCGTAAGCCATGCTCGCAAGCCGCGGTGGGGAGCTTCCAAAGGTCTTGGCGAACCGCTCGGAAAAATCACGCCAACCCCGGGGATCTGGCGCAGCATACCAGCCACCAACGAAAACCTCTTCGCGCCCGATGTTTGGATAGTCCCACCCGCCAGTACCCAGCAGCTTCACCGACGACGTGTCCAAATTGGCGTAAGACAGCAGCGGCCCCAGCCGGGGGAGGGTTTCGGGTCCACCAGGGACGAACAGTGCATCGATTGGCTGCAGAGCTTCTTCCGCCTCGCGAAGCTCTTTCACGATCCTTTCAGCGGGCTCGACCATCTCGTTGCTCGCCGGCGGATAAGTCTCCAGAGCCGAGATCACGCCGCCTCCAGCGGTAACGGCTTCGCGAAAAGCTGCCTCGACAAGCTTCCCGTAAGCATCCTCAGGCAGAAGAGCCGCAAATCGGCGATGGCCACGCGAAAGGGCATAGCTGACGACGCGGCGGACCTCCTGTTGAGGCGGGAAACCGAGGAGATAAACGCCGTTTCCGGCAACCTGCGTATCGTTCGAGAACGCGAGGACGGGTATGCCGGCCTGGCGTGCCACTGGTGCGACGGTGCGGACGGACCTGGCGAACAACGGACCGAGAATGAGCTCGGCTCCTTCGCGGACAGCCTCCTCTGCGGCCGCCTGAGCTCCTTCCGGCGTGCCCTTGTCGTCCTTGACGATGAGCTGAAAGTCCGGGTTGTCGTGCTCGAAAAGCGCCAGCTCGGCGGCTTGCTTCATGGCCTTGGCGACCGCTGCCGTTTGTCCCTCTGACGTGAGCGGCAGTAAGAGGGCGACCTTCACGGAATTGCCACGGCGAGGAGCGTTGCCGTTGTCACCGATCCCTCCATTCGGTGCCGGCAAGCTGGCGCTGCCACCCTGGATCGCGCAAGCGGCGATGAGAGCCGATAGACAAATCAGCGCGAGCGCTGCAGCGCACCGGAGCCAGGCCGCCGTCTGAACCACCATGTACTGCTCACCCCCCGATCGCCTGTTGGCCGGATACGCTCGCTAGAGCGCCGTCTTCACGGAGCATTCCAGCCTGCAATAGCGGCGCAGATTCGACTAGTCTGCTGGACGGCGCCATCTGCGACTGGAGTGGCCACGCATTGGCACCAGTGCGCTCGGCGAAAACTGCACCATGGAGCTACGGCTTGGCGAAAAATCAGCAGATTTTCAAGGAGCAAGCTAAGGCCCTCGAAGTGGAAAGATTAAGCCGCCACGTCGTAGCGCGGCTCCAGGAGGCTCTAGAGCAGCCTCTCGGGCCGGGGCTCTACCTCGTCGCCACGCCAATCGGCAATCTGGCCGATTTCACTTTGCGAGCCGTCAGCGTCCTTGCGCGGAGCGACATCATCTACTGCGAGGACACGCGTCACAGCCGTCAGCTCTTGACCCAATACGGAATTTCGCGCGCACTCCGGGCCTACCACGAGCACAATGAAGAGCGAGAGCTGCCTCGCATCTTGAAGGAGCTGGCTGACGGTCGGTCCGTCGCTCTTATCAGCGATGCAGGCACGCCCCTCATTTCCGATCCTGGCTTCAAGCTTGTTCGGGAGTCCGCAGCCGCAGGCCACCGCGTCGTCAGCATTCCGGGTCCGTCTGCAGTGATAGCCGCGCTCTCGTGTTCGGGTCTGCCGACCGATCGATTTCTGTTCGCCGGCTTTCTGCCTGCGAAGCAGGCGGCCAGGAGGGCCCGACTGGCCGAGCTGGCCAACGTGTCAGCAACACTCATCTTCTTCGAGGCACCGTCGAGAATGGTCGAGTCTTTGTCCGACATGGCCGAGGTTCTCGGGCCCGAAAGGCAGGCTGCAGTCGCCCGCGAGCTGACCAAACTCCACGAGGAAGTGCGGCGCGCGCCACTCGGCCGGCTTGCGGAACGCGGCACAGACATCGAGCAGCGAGGCGAGATCGTGATCCTTGTCGGGCCGCCACAACCGTCGGAAGCCACAGACGAGGAGATCCTAACCTGCCTCGAAGCACGCTTGGCTCAGGGCAGCTTGCGCGATGTCAGCCGGGAGGTGGCTGAGATGCTTGGCGTCCCGAGAAGGCGTGTGTACGATCTCGCCGTCCGGATGAAACGAGGTGGCCAGTGACGGGCCAAGCACAGGCCGAAGCAATAACTATCAGGCGGCAACGCGAGCGGATGGGCCGGTGGGCAGAGCTCATCGCAGCCGCTGTCTTGTGCCTCAAGGGATACAGGATTTTGGCCCGGCGTTATCGCTCCAAGGCTGGCGAGATCGATCTGATCGCGGTGCGGGGGCGGCGGCTCGCGTTCGTTGAAGTCAAGCGGCGGCCCACTATGGACGCTGCAGAAGCCGCCAAGACGTTTCGGCAGGCTCGCCGCATCGCGCGGGCGGCGGAGCAGTGGGTCTGGCGTCATCCGGCGTATCGCGACTATGAAATCGGCTTGGACGCCTTGCTGCTGGTGCCGGGGCGCCTACCGCGCCATCAGCCCAATGCGCTGCAGCGAGCGCACGGCTTCTGAACACGGTCTCGGCCAGCACGGATCGTTCGATCCAACTCACGTCAGGGATGACAACGCATGCGGCTGAAAATCGCCTGTCAGATGGACCCTATTGAGCGCATCGATATCCGCGGCGATTCCACGTTCGCCCTTCTGCTCGAGGCGCAGCGCAGGGGCCATGAGCTCTTCTACTACACGCCTCCCAATTTGGCGCTCGACGAATCGCGCTTGATTGCGCGTGGCGCTACGCTGACGGTCGAGGATCGAGTCGGCGATCACTATAAGCTTTCGAATCCTCGAACGATCGACTTGTCCGAGTGGGACGTCGTTCTGCTGAGGCAGGATCCGCCATTCGACATGGCGTACATCACGACGACGCACCTGTTGGAGCGAATTCATCCGAAAACGCTGGTGGTGAATGATCCGGCATCGGTCCGCAATGCGCCGGAGAAAGTTTGGGTTCTCGATTTCCAGGACCTGATGCCGCCGACTCTCGTCACGCGCGATTTGGAGGACGTGAAAAGATTTCGCCAACGCTACGGCGACATCATCATCAAGCCGCTCTATGGCAACGGCGGCGCCTCCGTATTCCGGATTTCGGCGGGAGATACGAACCTCAACTCGTTGGTTGAGTTGTTCCAGACCGTTTTCCGCGAGCCATTCATGGTCCAGCAGTATCGGCCAGAGGTGCGCGGCGGAGATAAGCGGATCATTTTGATCGATGGCGAGGTGGTCGGCGCGATAAACCGCGTTCCGGCTCCCGATGAGACGCGCTCGAACTTGCACGTCGGAGGTAAGGCGATGCCGACGGAGCTCACGCCGCGCGATCTGGAGATTTGCGAGCGCCTGAAGCCGGAGCTGAAACGCCGCGGACTGATTTTCACCGGTATCGACGTAATCGGCCCTTATCTCACCGAGATCAATGTGACTTCGCCGACCGGCATTCGTCAGATCGAGGCCTTTGGCGGTCCCAACATCGCGGCCCTCTTCTGGGACGCGGTAGAGGCGCGCACGGCCAAGGCGTCGCTTTGATCCGAATACGGAGACGTGTCAGTTCTTATTATGTTCTTGACTGATAGTTCCCTCCGTCGTTAACTTCCCGCGCAAGTCGGGGGAATGCGGGGGGAAGGATGTACGGGCGTATTTCCACATTGGCGTTCGTTGGTATCGAGGCCCGCCCGGTTCAAGTCGAAGTCAGGATCAGCCCAGGACAGCACGTTTTCGCTATCGTCGGCCTGCCGGACAAAGCGGTCGCGGAAAGTCGTGAACGTGTGCGGAATGCGCTCCATGCGATCGGTCTGGGTCTTCCGTGGACGCACATCACGGTCAATCTCGCGCCGGCGGATCTGCCGAAAGAAGGCAGTCACTTCGACCTGCCGATCGCGCTGGCGCTGATGGTCGCGATGGAAGCGATCTCCCCAGAAGCTATCGAAGGTTTCGCAGCAATCGGCGAGTTGGCGCTCGATGGGCAGATCAGGGCGACGCCAGGTGCCTTGCCGGCGGCCATCGGCGCCAATGCTATGAAAAAAGGGCTCATCTGTGCTGCGGAAAATGGCCCTGAGGCAGCTTGGGCGGCTGCTGACATGGATATCATCGCTGCCCCGCACCTGCTCTCTCTCGTGAACCATTTCAAGGGCCTGCAGATTTTGCGTCGGCCGGAGCCGAATTTGGAGCGGGACGATCAGCCCCTTCCGGACCTGGCCGATATCAAAGGGCAGGAAACTGCGAAGCGTGCGCTCGAGGTGGCGGCAGCTGGCGGGCATAATTTGCTGATGATCGGACCACCGGGGTCCGGCAAATCGATGCTGGCAGCATGCTTGCCTTCGATTCTGCCGCCGCTCGATCCGCAGGAGATGCTCGAAGTCAGCATGGTGCACTCGCTTGCTGGCGAGCTGACGGGTGGCAGGTTGAAAACTCAGCGGCCTTTCCGGGCACCGCATCATTCGGCGAGCATGGCGGCGCTTGTGGGTGGAGGCACGCGGGCCAAGCCGGGCGAGGTTTCACTGGCACACCTTGGGGTCTTATTCCTCGACGAGCTGCCGGAGTTCGCCCCCCAGGTGCTCGACTCTTTGCGTCAGCCGTTGGAAACCGGCGAGACAGTCATCGCGCGTGCCAATCACCGCATCACTTATCCTTCGCGAATTCAGCTCGTTGCGGCTATGAATCCATGCCGGTGTGGCGGTGGAACTCCCGGGCAGTCATGTAAGCGGGGACCACGTTGTGCCGCTGAATATCAGGCCCGTATCTCAGGTCCTCTGCTCGATCGGATCGACCTGCAGATCGAGGTGCCGGCGGTCACGGCCGCCGATCTGGTTCTCCCGGCGCCGGCCGAAGGGAGCGCAGCGGTGCGGGCTCGTGTGATCGCTGCGCGCGAACGCCAGCGTCAGCGGTTCGCCAAGTACGGACCAAACGGCCCGCGGACCAATTCTGAGGCATCCGGACGTATACTCGAAGAAATCGCTCGGCCTGACGCTGACGGCCTCGTTCTCCTGCGCCAGGCCGCTGAGACATTGCAGCTGTCCGCTCGCGGTTTCCACCGAACTTTGCGTGTTGCCCGAACCCTCGCCGATCTGGACGGTGCGGAAACCGTGTCGCGAATCCATATTGCGGAGGCCCTGAGTTACCGCGGCGAGGTGCTGAGACAGCGGCAGGCTGCTTGAGTATGAGAAGTATAGGTCGGGGAATTGGGAAGAGAAGTGCCTGCATTTTAGAACGATAATTTCGAGTATCGGGGGCGAAGTATGGCGACGCTTGCAGGTCAGCGAGCGCAGTTTACTTGGGCACTCAATCAATACAATTTGACAGAGGACCCTGAGCTGCGAACACGGTTCGCCCGCAGAATGGCGGAAATCCTAAATGCGGCACCTAAATACGGATTCACAAGAGAGCAGGTGAGCCAGGGTAAGAGTTATCCTGCTGAAGTCGAGCATCACATGTCCGATCCCCACCTCGGCTCGGAGGAGGGGATATCGGAGCAAAGTGCCGAGAGCTTCATCAAGAACGCGGTCGATACCAGCGATGTGGTGAGGCTAGGCGAAGGGAGTGGCGCGGTTTACGCCTACGGATACGCGTGTGCGCCCGATCGGCTTAAGATTGGAAGCACAGAGACCGACGTGGTAGAGCGGATCGCAGCCCAAGTTTCGACGAGTACGCCAGACAGGCCCTCACTGAAGTTGGAAATTCGTACTGATCACTGCCGACTGCTGGAGCGGGCCATTCACGCAGTATTGGAAGTGCGCGGAAGGAGAGTTGACGGCGGAGGAGCCGAGTGGTTCAGAACTTCGCGCGATGAGATCATCGAGATCTTCGAATTCATAAACGGAGCGGAAAGCCGCCCGACCTGATCACCTAGCCTCCAGCAATCTGCGGCAGAATGTGAACCTCGGCATCCGGGCCGATGGGCTCCAGTAGCGCGTCCTGATAAATTTCTCCGTCTATGGCAACGGCGAGGCCCTGCTCCAGATGCGGAGCCAAATCAGGAAAGCGTTCGCTGAGCCGGGCGAAAAGCTGGCGAACGGTCTCCGCCTCGATTTCGATTTCAGAGATACCCCCCGTGAATTGGCGAAGGGTGCCCACCAGGGTAACGCGAGCCATCGGTGTTCACTTTCCAGGCTTTGAGCCAGTTTGAACTTACACAGCACAAGTTGGTGCCTACAACAGCAGAGCCAAGCTCTGAAACGCGCTGGCGCCTTTCCCACATCGGGCGTAGCAAGGTGAAGGCGAGCTTGAATGTCTGGCCAGCTCTCCTCTCTGTATGATATGTTATAACATTCCACTTCGGTAATTCTATCTTGAACAGCGCATAGGCCATCACATCCAGTGAGCGGAGCAGACGTGCTCACAAATTCCCTTTCGCAATTCGCCACCGCGATCCTAGCCCTGCTGCTCCCTTGTGCAGCTCTCGCGGACGTTCGCGTGGTCGTTACGAGCAAGCCCATTCATTCGCTCGTTTCGAGCGTGATGGCCGGGATCGGCGAACCGGACCTGCTTGTCGACGGCGCGGCTTCACCGCACTCGTATGCAATGAGGCCCTCCGACGCCAGGAAGGTCCAGAATGCTCAGATTGTCTTTCGCGTTTCGGAGGAGTTCGAGCCGTTCACGGCCAAGCTCGCGGCTACCCTGCCGAACTCCGTCCGAGTTGTGAGCCTCATTGAAGCCCCTGGCTTGAACAGACTGCCGATCCGACAAGGTGGCGCTTTCGAGGAAGACGATCATGAACGTTCTCGCGGCCAACATGGCAATCATCAAAAGGCCGATGACCATGAGCACGCAACTTACGATCCGCACGTCTGGTTGGATCCCGAGAATGCGAAGGCCATGGTCAGCCATATCGCTGATGTGCTTGCTCGCCTGACCCCGGAGAATGCCGCTATTTTGCGGGCGAACGCGGATGCCGAGATCGCCAGAATCTCCGCATTATCGGAGGAGCTGCAGGGCGAGTTGGCTTCAGTCTCGGCCAGGCCGTTTCTCGTCCACCACGATGCGATCCAGTATTTCGAAAAGCGCTTTGGGCTTAATGCAGCTGGATCCGTAACGCTCAGCCCGGACGTTCCACCAAGCGGCAAGCGATTACAGCAGTTGAGACAAATTCTCGTATCCTCGGGCGTCGTGTGCGTGTTCATCGAGCCCTATGGCTCTCCGCGCGTGGCAGAAGTCCTCGTGGAGGGCACGTCGACGCGTATCGGCACCTTCGATCCGGAGGGTAGGAAGCTTACTCCGGGCCCTGACCTCTATCATTCGCTGATGCGTAATCTGGCCAGCGATCTGAAATCCTGCCTTGCTGGCTCGTGAACGGAGCGTTCTTGCGCAGCCCCAGTTGTAAAAGAAAAGGGACGGCTGCAAAGCCGTCCCTACAACACCTCACGTCGGAAAGTGACTTTCAACTCACTCCGTAGTCGTGAACAAACCCGTGCGGCCTGCGGTCCGGCGCGTTCCATCCATCGCCGTCCGGTTGAACCGCTCCCAGGTCACCGTCACCTTGGCGCCGATGGACACCCGGGAATAAAGATCGATGACATCCTTATTGTACATCCGGATGCAGCCTTTCGAGACTGCCTGCCCAATCGTCCAGGGAGCATCGGTGCCGTGGATCCGGTAAAGGCTCGACCCGAGATAAAGCGCGCGCACACCGAGCGGGTTCATTGGGTGGCCACCGGGAACCCAGGGTGGCAGCTTCGGATTCTCGCGGAGCATCTCGGGAGTCGGTGTCCACGACGGGTTGACTTTCTTCATGGAGACGGTCGTGACACCTTGCCAGCGGCTTTCCTCGCGCGGGATGGCGATCGGATAGCTAATCGCCTCTCCGGGCTTGGTGATGTAGTAAAGCCGCCGGTCGCCGAAGCTGACCACGATCTCTCCGGGTTTATAAGCCGTGCTGAATGGAACGATCTGACGACCGCCGCCCCATTCGCTAGTACCCCCCCAAAGCAGACTCGATCCATAGCCCGGTGCTGCCACGGCAGCTACGGGCAATAGGCCGACGAGTACAGTAACTATCGAAGTGATGATCTTACGTATGACCATCTCGTACTCCGTAAGGCTCAGATGATCGAGCCGATGGGCCGCTCGCCCCACCGGGTGCATCATCTTAGTCACAACGTGATGAACAGTTCATATACAGCAGCTTCGGCCCGAAAGCCGGCACATGAAAGCCACACTCTGGCCAAGATTTTAGGCGGTGGGCTGATTCGTTGATGGGGATGCGGGGTGCCGGAGGGCGGGTTCGCTCACCAACTGTGGTGAATTTTGGCTAAGTATCCGAGTTGGCCCTCGCGCGAGCGAGCTCATGCCGGGTTGACCAGCGGGGCGCAATAGCGTAAAGAACATAACAAGAACAAATGTGAAGCGCTATGGCAGCAGGCATGGCCCAAGATCCTGCTAAACCTTGCCTTTCTCTCGACGCCTCGCCCGACACTCTTCCGGGCACCGAGCGGCCACGTGAACCTCAGGAGGTCGCAGCGCGCCTGCGGAGGCGGAAGCTGGAAAGCCTGCGGCAGCGGATCCGCCGGATAGAGCGTAGCGTCGGCACTGAACTGGAAGGGTCAGCCTTTCGGCCTCCTGTCTACGACGATAGTCCGGGCAAGACTCCGGGTGCAGAGGAACAAGCGCCGGCCAAGATTGTCGTCCCTGGTCTCACATGGCACCTGGGCATCGCCGAAGTCGATGGCCTCCTGGGGCCCGAAGGGCTCGAGATCGGCGGGGTGCATGAGATCAAACCCGCGCTGCAAGAGCAGGGAACAGACTGGGCCGCAACCTGGGCCACAGCGTTCATCTTCTCCCT
>QGVC01000127.1 GCA_003242645.1 Pseudomonadota bacterium | reverse complement strand
GCTGGCGCGGCGTTTCTTACGACGGCAATGGGGTTCACTGGCATTCCGCGTGAGCTCGCGGAATGGGTGGGTAGCTTCAACCTGAGCAAATATCAGCTGCTCTTCGCGCTGACGCTGTTTTTTATCGTCCTCGGGTGCTTCCTGGATGGCATTTCGATCGTCGTGCTGACGACCTCGATCATCATCCCGATGGTCGAACGCAGCGGCTTCGACCTGATCTGGTTCGGCATCTATATTGTGATCGTCACGGAGATGGCACAGATCACACCGCCGGTCGGGTTCAACCTCTACGTTCTGCAGTCGATGACCGGGCGGAACTTGTTCACAATTGGCCTCTACGCACTGCCGCTGTTCATACTGATGGTGGTCGCAGTAGCCCTGCTGGCGGCCTTTCCGGAGTTGGCGCTCTGGCTGCCTTCGACGATGCTCGATGCGCGCTAAGGCGCGCCCTTTCCGGGCTCTCGGTCTTGATTGGAGGAGCGTATAGACTAACGACTTACCGCGCCTCTCGGATCGGACGTTAACGGCTGATCGAAACAGACGCTGTCTGAACGGGGAGCTGCGTCTTGATATCCGGGGTTGGATCCTCCGATTTGCCCGTTCCGGCAGCCACGGCGATCATGGCCGCAGCGGCAATGGCGTAGCAAAGCGTCCTCATGGGTTTCCCCCGCCCTTGCTCGTTAGTGACGGCTCCTTGGGCTTCGTGACGAAAAAGCTAGCACGCCATGCCATGAAGTCGACATCAAAATGCCCAAAGCAACTCGAAAAATGGTTAAACCGTGGCGGATTTTGGCCGATCTGTGGCATGCAGCCCACGGCCCGATGCACTGTAGGTCGCTTCATTGTCGCCCCGATCAAGGGTAAGAAGACAGGCGCATGCCTTGGCGAACCATCACACGTGTCATCGGGCTAGGGGAGGGCGGCGCCGTTCGCGCGGTGCTCGATGGCCTCTATGCGAATCTCGGGCTGGAGAGGTTCTGGCGCTCCCGGTCGCAGCGTAACAGCGTGGCGTTCACCATCGCCGTGATCTCGCTTTGTGCAAAGCTGTCGAAGGCGGATGGCGTCTCGACGCGCTTGGAGGCGGAGGCCTTCGAGGAGATCTTCCACGTGCCGCCGGAGGAGCGCGCCAATGTGGAGCGCCTCTACGACATCGCCAAGCAGGATGTCGCCGGTTATGATGCTTATGCCGATAAGATTTCGCGGCTGCTCGCCGATGAGCCAGATCTGAAGCGGAACGTTCTTGAGGCTTTGTTCCACATCGCTGCCGCGGACGGCATCTTCCACGGAGCCGAGGATGCGTATCTGGCCGACGTGGCGCGGCGTTTCGGCTTCTCGGATACGGAGTATCGCGCCATCCGCCGGCTGTTCGTTCGTGAGCCGAACGACCCCTATACTGTTCTCGGCGTTGAGCCGGACATTTCGAACAATGAATTAAAGGCCCATTACAAGCGGCTCGTGCGCGAGCACCATCCCGATACGCTGATGGCGCGTGGCGTGCCGAAGGAGTTCATCGACGTGGCCAACCGCAAGCTCGCGGCCCTCAATGCCGCCTATGACGAGATTGCAAAGGAGCGTGGTCTGTGACGTTCGAGCCCGATAGTCCGCTGGTCAGCGAGGTTTGCCCGTCACCGAACTTCGAGCCGCGCCGCGAGAACCGCCAACCGACCATGCTCCTCCTCCACTACACAGGCGTGCCGACCTGCCGTGGTGCGATCGATTGGCTCGCGCGACCCGAAAGCAAGGTGTCGGCCCACTATGTCATCGACGAAGCCGGCCGCATCGTTCAGATGGTGCGCGAGTCGATGCGGGCGTGGCATGCAGGCCTGTCGCGCTGGGGAAGCGAGGTCGATATCAATTCCGCTTCCATAGGCATCGAGATCCATAACCCTGGCCACGACGGCGGCTATCCCGATTTCACGGATGCACAAATGGAAGCGGTGGCGGCGCTGTGCCGGGACATCATCGTCCGCCACGGCATTCGCTCGGAGCGCGTGCTCGCCCATTCGGACGTAGCGCCCGTACGGAAGCGGGATCCCGGGGAGAAGTTCGACTGGGCCCGGCTCGCCAAAGCAGGCGTTGGCCATTGGGTCGAGCCAGAGCCCGTCGCCCGCTCGGATCGTGGGATCGGCCTCGGCTACGGTGGAATGCTCGTTGCCGAGGTGCAGGAGATGCTGGCGCGCTACGGCTACGACATCGAGCCGACGGGCGACTTCGAGGAGAAGACCATGTTCGTGGTGACTGCCTTCCAGCGCCACTTCCGCCCGGCGCGGGTCGACGGCCGTATTGACCAATCCACGATCACGACCTTGGAACGGTTACTTGCCGCATTGCCGGAGAACCAGGCCGCCTGAGGGAAACTCATGCAGAAGAATGTGCCCAGCTCGGCCCCGATCGACGGGCTGGCCGTATTTCTGGTGCTGGCATGCTGTGCGTCCTGGGGCATGAACCAGGTGGCGATCAAGGTCGCCAACACCGGCATTCCTCCCGTGCTCCAGGCAGGGCTGAGATCGGTCGTATCCGGCCTTCTGCTGCTGGGCTGGGCCCGAGCGCGTGGCATCCCCCTCTTTAATCGCGACGGAAGCCTCTGGGCCGGCATTGCGGCGGGCGTGGCGTTCGGGCTGGAATTCCTGTTGCTTTACCAGGGGCTCGAGTGGACGACGGCCTCGCGCGGGGTGCTGTTCCTCTATTCGATGCCGTTCTTCGTCGCCATCGGCGCGCATCTGCTGATCCCGGGAGAAAAGCTCACGGTAATCAAGGCAGTGGGCCTGGTGGGAGCCTTTTGCGGCCTCGCCATCGCACTCGGAGAAGGGCTGACCGGAGAGGCCGGGGAGGGCGACATCGTCGGCGACATCTTCTGCATCATCGCGGGCTTCGCGTGGGCGGCGACGACCATATTGATCCGCACGACCACGCTACGGTTCATCTCCGCCGAAAAAGTTCTCTTCTACCAACTCGCTGTCTCGGCTCCATTGATGATCGTCGCCTCGCTCATCGCGGGGGAGGGGGCGGCGACGTTCTCCGACCCTCGCGTGGTGCTCGCCTTCGCCTATACCGCCGTCGTGGTCGCGTTCATCAGCTATGTGGCCTGGTTCTGGCTGTTGGCGCGCTACTCGCCGTCGGCTATGTCCGTCTTCACGTTCCTGACGCCGATCTTCGGAGCATTCGCTGGCGTGCTGGTTTTAGGCGAGGCGATGACGTGGCGCCTTCTGGTGGCGCTCGCCCTCGTCGCGCTCGGCATCTATCTCGTCAACAGGCCCTCTGGTCCAAGAGTGGCGTGAAGGGTTGACCCGGACGTTGAACGCTCCCTTATTCACTATGCCAGCCGGTCGGACGGCCGCTGCCAGCGCTCTCGCTTTCTGGCGACAAGGCGCTGGGAGAGGAAAGTCCGGGCTCCATGGAAACACGGTGGCGGCTAACGGCCGCCGGGGGCGACCCCAGGGAAAGTGCCACAGAAAGCAAACCGCCGACAGCGGCTCGCCGAGCCGCTGGGCAAGGGTGAAAGGGTGCGGTAAGAGCGCACCGCGCGACTGGCAACAGGAGCGGCATGGCAAACCCCACCGGGAGCAAGACCAAATAGGGGTGGCCAGGCGAGCGGGAGTGTCCCCGTGGCGCCAAGCCCGTTTCCAGGCTCGCCACCCGGGTTGGTTGCACGAGGCGCGCGGCAACGCGCGTCCTAGATGAATGGCCGTCGCGGAGAGGCAACTCTCCAGACAGAACCCGGCTTACAGACCGGCTGGCAAATCCCTCGGCTTAGCCTCTCAGATCTGGTCAGCGAACAAGCCCGCGCTGTGGCTGGAAGGGTGCCACGCGGCGCCAGGACCGCACGCCGGTTTCGATCGCGGCAATGACAGCCTCTGCAACACGGGTGCCCGTGATCGTCTCGAACGTTCCGATGCTTGGATTGGCCGAGACCCCCAGGACCACTGGTCCATTCGCGGTTTCGCCCACATCGATGCTCGCGAGGCGCAAATCGAGAGCCTCAGCAGCTGCTAAAGCAATGGCGCGCTCTTCGGGCAGCGGGCGTTCGCTCGCATCGAGCTCCCTGCCGAGACGGCGCTCTACCGCGGCAGCGATGTCTCCTCCCACCACCAAGAAGCGGTAGATCGAAGCAAAGTGGCTGGCTTTACGCTTCGGTGGTGCATCGGTCACGAACGTCTCGACCGGTATCGGGACCGATCTGGCTGCCAGCCGCTGGCGGGTGGCCAGTGGATTGAACAGCCGGTCGAGAGCATCGCCTGAGTTGAGCGCGAAGCTGCCTCTGATCTCGAACTGCCGCACGGCAGCGGCACCGAAGGTGGTGTCGCCAGGACTAGGCCGTGGAATTACGGCGTCGTAATGCGCAACCGGCGCGTTGCCGACCAGCAGCTGCGGCTCCAGCGCATCGACCACCAGAGACAAACGCCCAAGGTCGAGCGGTTCGAGAACATGGCCGCGCGCCTCAGCGGCTTCCATCAGTCGGCGGTTCGATTGGGTGCGAGGCCGCCGGGTGAGGAGCGCAATGCGGAGCGGCCGGTGCACCAGATTGAGCCGGGGGACATGCCGATAAAGGCGATAGCTGAGCTTGGGCTGCAGGTAGGCCGTCGCCGGGTCGACGCGAATGTCGCCGCGTATCGCCTGCCGGCCGAGCAGCATGCGGTACGTCATGGCTTCGCGGTTGGCGAGCGTGATTTCGATCGGCCAGGTGCGCTCGCCGACTGTGATACGGGTGGCGATGACGGGGCGCAGCTCGCGCTCACCGTTCGAGCTGACGACCTCCCGTCGGTCGATCTCCGGCGCAGAGCAGTAGATGACGACGTCCGTGCGGCCCGGAATGGGATGAATCCCGAAGCGGACCATCGGCGATTCCGGGGGGCCGAACCGTTCGACCTCGAAGGCATGCAGAGCCGACGTGCGCGCTCCCGTGTCGACCTTCGCTTTGATGGCCGGAAGGCCAAGCTCGGGCAGCGCCACCCATTCGACCCACCCCAGTGTGAACGGCTTCGCTCTCATCAATCCTCGTCGATTCGCCCCGCCATCGGGGACCAAGCCCCGCCAAGAGAATCCAATGGTACGGGGAACAAGCTACATATAGTGCGGCGCTGCCTCGCGGCCTTCCCGTGTGATTGACCGGGCCTGCTCGGTCGCTTATCTCACCGCCTATGACAAAACGCTCAATTGTTACGCTTCCCGACCCGATCCTGCGCCAGGTTTCTCGGCCCGTCGAGCGCGTGGACGATGACGTCCGCGAGCTCGTGGAGGACATGTTCGAGACCATGTACGCGGCGCCCGGCGTGGGGCTCGCGGCCGTGCAGGTCGGGGTGCCGTTGCGCGTTATCGTACTTGACGCGGCGGAGGAAGGCGAGGAGCGCCGGCCGCTGGCGATGATCAATCCTGAAATCCTCTCCTTCAGCGAGGAGAAGCGCGTTTACGAGGAAGGGTGCTTGTCGATCCCCGAAGTGCGTGTCGAGATCGAGCGGCCCGCGAGCGTGCACGTGCGTTTCCTTGACCTCGAAGGGCGGCAACAGGAGCTGAAGGCTGACGGGCTGCTCGCGACAGCCATTCAGCACGAGATCGATCATCTCAACGGACGCCTCATCATCGACTACCTGTCCCGGCTGAAACGGGACATCATCGTGCGGAAGTTCAAGAAGCAGGCGAAGAGCGCGGCTGCCTGAGCCCTTCCGCTGCGTTTGCCTCTAGCATCACGCTCTGAAAGGTGATCCCGTGGCTTTACGCGTCGTGTTCATGGGCACGCCAGAGTTCGCGGTGCCAACGTTGGTCGAAATTCTGGCGGCCGGGCACGATGTCGTCGCCGTCTACACGCAACCGCCGCGTCCCGCGGGGCGCGGCATGGCCGAGCGCAAGTCCCCGGTGCATCTCCAGGCCGAAAGCAGCGGCATTCCCGTATTCACGCCAAGAACTCTGAAGGACAGCGCCGCGCAGGAGGTCTTCCGCTCCCATCAGGCCGATGTTGGGGTTGTGGTTGCCTACGGCCTGATCCTCCCACGACCGATCCTCGAGGCGCCGAGATACGGCTGTCTCAATCTCCACGCCTCCGCGTTGCCGCGCTGGCGCGGCGCCGCACCCATCCAGCGGGCGATCATGGCCGGAGACACCGAGACGGCGGTCATGGTCATGCGCATGGACGAGGGCCTCGACACCGGCCCCATCTGTCTTGCTGAGCGGGTGCCGATCGGCCCGAACACCACGGCGGGCGAGCTGCACGATGAGCTGGCGCGGGTGGGGGCGAGTCTCATGGTTCGGGCGCTCGCGGCGCTCGAGCGCGGCAGCCTCGATGCGACGCCTCAGCCGGAGGAGGGTGTGACCTACGCGGCGAAGATCGACAAGGCCGAAGCGCGCATCGATTTCAGCCGGCCGGCCCGCGAGGTCCACAACTTGATCCGTGGACTTTCTCCCTATCCAGGCGCATGGTTCGAGGCTGGCCCTCAGGGCAAGCACGAGCGGATCAAGGTGTTGCGCTCGGAGCTGGCCGAGGGAAGCGGTCCCCCTGGCACTGTGCTCGACGAGCACCTCACGGTGGCCTGCGGAGAGGGCGCTGTTCGGCTGACAGTCCTCCAGCGCGCGGGCCGCAAGCCAATGTCTGCCGAAGAGTTCCTGCGTGGTTTCGATCTGCCTGTCGGCACGCGACTTGGCTGAATGACTGCGCACTTACGAGAAATGGATGGCAGAAGCGTTTTTCCTGAGTTCGTGAACCATCCCGCCCGGGCGTCCAGGGGAGCTAAGCAGCCGAGCGCACCGTGCGAGTGCATCTTGCTGGGCAGCACGTGAGCCATTACGAGTGGCCGGTATGCCTCGCTATCGCATTACTCTCGAATACGACGGCACACCATTCGTAGGCTGGCAGATCCAGGCCCACGGTGCCTCCGTCCAGGGCGAGCTTGTCCGCGCCATCAAGCAATTTTCCGGAGAGATGGTGAGCGTGCGCGGCGCCGGCCGGACGGACGCAGGCGTCCACGCCCTGGGGCAAGTGGCGCATTTCGATCTCGAAAAGGAATGGGAGCCGTTCAAAATCAGGGAAGCGCTAAATTATCATCTCCGGCCCCATCCCATTTCCGTTCTCGATTGTGAGCTGGTCACTGACGATTTCGATGCGCGCTTTTCTGCAACCGCTCGGCATTACCTTTACCGCATTCTGAACCGGCGCGCGCCGCCAGCGCTGGATCGCAATCGAGTCTGGTGGCAGCCTATTCCGCTTGATGCGGAGGCCATGCACGAGGCTGCGCAACTGCTGGTGGGACGGCACGACTTCTCGACGTTTCGGGCCGCGGGCTGCCAGGCGAAATCGCCGGTCAAGACGTTGGATCGGCTCGATGTGACGCGAGAAGGCGATGAAATCCATATTCGGACTTCTGCCCGCTCGTTCATGCACAATCAGGTGCGCTCGATGGTCGGTAGCCTGAAGCTTGTGGGGGCGGGCCGCTGGACCGCCGCCGACCTCGCCGCTGCACTTGCTGCTCGTGACAGATCCGCCTGCGGCCCAGTGGCGCCGGCGCATGGGCTTTATTTGGTTAGGGTGGATTATGGAACGAAAGGACAAATATCTTCTGCCTAGTAAATTTTGGCATCCAAATTCGGCGCGCAATTTCGGGCAGTCGTCGTTAATTCCCGTGGCTGAGACCAGACTGCAATTGAAATTCAATTAGGGTTATTCCGCCCGAATGATGTGGGAACTCGGGCATTTAATAAAGGCTGCTCTGGAATAATGAGCAGCTTACGGCGATCGGGAGATTAAATCCTCCCGATAAAATTAACGCTACCGATCCGCCATCAGAACCTAGTCACCTCCGCCAAAGTGGAGCTCTGGCGGTCCGTAGATCCGCCAGAAGTAGTAGGCAGCCACGGCCAAGCCAACCCCGATGATAATCTTGCGCACTGTGGCCCTGTCAGCGCGACCGGCAAAGGCGCCGCCGAGATAGCCGCCAATCAGACCACCGACAGCCATTGGCAAACCAATGCTCCAATTCACAGCACCTTCGAAGATGAGCACGAGGACGGCTGTCGTCCGCATGAAAGCGGTCAAGAGGTTCTTCACAGCGACCGCGCGCCGAATGTCGCCCAATCCCATGTACCCGAGCGCGCTGATGACCAGAATGCCGATTCCCGCCCCGAAATACCCTCCATAAAGCGCTACGACGAACATTCCCACCAGGGCAATGGGCCACGTCCGCCGTTCCAGATCAGGCTGAACGCCACTGCTATTGCCATGCTTGGTGAGAATGGGACGCAAAAGGATGAGCAGGGTGCCTCCTAGAATGAGCCATGGCACGAGCTCAAGCAAATCGCGATCGCCGGCCCACGAGAGGAGCAGCGCACCTGTCAAGCCGCCAAGCACGCTTGGAATGACGAGCAGCCAAAGCCACTTAGTGCGAATCGCCTCAGTGAGCTCGTGCCGCGTGCGCCACACGGCGCCCGGATAGCCCGTGATTAACGCTATAGCGCTTGTGGCATCCGCGGCGACCGGATGCATGACGAGGAGCAGTAGGGAGAACGTAATAAGGCCACCCCCACCGGCCAGCGCGTTGATTGCTGCAGCGACAACCGTGGCAAGAAAGAAAAGGGCGATTTCCATTGGCGTCTATAGTTTGGCTGAATGTGTCCTCTTATAAACTCCGATGGTTGTCCGTCGATCGAAATGGATATGATTAATTTTCCAGGACCTTTGATGCAGAAATGGATCTGCTCGAGCTTCACAACCACGGTTCAACCAATCCGATGAACACGCCGCTTTGCCCTTGAGCCAAGGGCTGTGCGAGAAGTTAGAAACTTAGGGCGATCCACAGAAACATCCCCGACAGTGCCTTGTCCTTGTGATGCAGGTGTAGCGCCTGATGGCGCGAGCGAAGGTGTCCGTGATTGCTGCAATTGATTGTTTCTAATCGCGAAACAAAAGCCGAATTTGACCGAAGCAGGTAACGTTGATATCGTCACCTACGAGCAACTGACAGTGCAGGAA
>QGVC01000548.1 GCA_003242645.1 Pseudomonadota bacterium | reverse complement strand
GTGTATATCAGCTTGCCGAACCATCTGCATGCGGAGTGGGCTATCCGAGCTCTTGACGCGGGGAAACACGTTCTCTGCGAGAAACCTTTAGCTCTGACGGTAGCCGAAGTAGATCGAATGATCGAGGCGAGTCAGCGGAACAACCGTCGGCTAGCGGAAGCCTTCATGTATTACCATCATCCTCAAACAAAACTCGTCAGAGAGTTCATTGCAGCCGGCAATCTGGGCGAGATCCAACTGATCCGAGGGGTGTTTACATTCTATTTGGAGTCTGTGTCAAACATCCGCCGTGTCCCCGAATATGGAGGTGGAGCGCTGTGGGATGTCGGTGTTTACCCAGTAAGCTTTGCCCAGATGCTCATGGGAAAACAGCCCATACAGGTGAGCGGACAGATGACCCGAGGGGAAACTGGTATCGACGAAGTTTTCAGTGGGACGCTTATCTTTGATAATGGCGCGCAGGCGCAGATCGCGGCATCCTTCCGCTCTCCTTTCTACACGCATGTCGATATTTTGGGTACGAAGGGACAGCTTTTGCTGACGCGTCCGTTTAACCAACTCGATAAGTATCGCCAGTTGATATTCTTCCCCCGGACGGGCGATCCGGAGGAGCTTGCCGTTGAAGAGAAGTCCCTATACCTGGGCGAAGTAGAAGACATGAATTCCGCCATTTTGGAGGGGAGCCCTAATGCCCTGTCGCTTAAGGACAGCCGTGGGCACATCGCTACAGTTCAAGCACTGTACCATTCAGCAGAGATTGGGGAGCCGGTTTCTCCTGAATAATTCCTCTAATCATAGTTGCACATGTGCAAGGACTGGATGCGGCGTCGAGGTTCGCAGTGGGTGAGAGTTCACTGTGACTCTAACTAGTCAAAGTAGAAAGGGAAAAGGAAATGAGAGAAGAGGATTTTCAACTGGCTAGCGTGGAAGATCGGGAGAAGTACATTGTCCGTCCGTATGACGATGTACCATCTACGACTCTGGTTGAGGGTTCCACCAGCCATCTCGTAAAAAGTGGCCGGGCTATTATCAGTTTCCTCACTATGGAAGCCGGTTCTGTGTTCGAACTTCATTCCCATCCAGAGGAACAAATAATGATCGTCATTGAAGGATATTGTGACGAGGTTATCGATGGCAAGATATATCGGGTCGGCCCGGGCGACGTTATTTACCTCCCGCCTAATGTCGAGCATGGAGCCTTCCTGAGAGATGTCGATTGCAAGGTTATCGATGTTTTTATTCCTTCTCGTGCTGACTATGAAGAGAAGTTCCGTGTCCAGCACCCGGATGCGAGGCTCCGGTTCGAGACAAATTGAGGTTGAAGACATTCGCCCACTGCATCGCTGTAAGGAGTAACCGATAATGTATATGCGTAAAAACCTTCTCAAAGAGAAAGTTGAGCGGGGCGAGCTTGTTCTCGGTATGGAGGTTTGGTTGCGCGACCCCCGGGTGATGGAACTGATGGGACAGGCTGGGTTCGATTTTGGCCACATCGAATATGAGCACGTCGCTCAGAACTGGGAGACGGTTGAGAACCTCATTCGGGCGGTTGAGAGAATGGGAATGACCCCCCTTTTCCGGACCGAGCAGTGCGTTGGTAATCAGCCACCTGTGAACCAAATTATCAAGGCTCTGAAAGCTGGAGCTCAGATCATCATGGTACCGCAGGTGTCGACTGCTGAGGCTGCTCAGAAGATTGTCGAGGTAGCAAAGTATCCTCCTTTGGGCAAACGCGGTATCGCTACTTGCGACCGAAGTGCCATTCAGATCGTGCCCAACGAGACTACTCCGCTGGATATGCAGAAATTCACTGCCGAAGCGAACGAGCAAACCATGTTGTGGGCCATTATTGAATCACCCGAAGGGGTCGCAAACATCGATGAAATACTATCGGTTGAGGGAATTGACGCGGTCGGATTTGGTCATCAGGACTACGCGGCAGCAGCTGGGCTAGCTTCTGAAAGTGCGCTGGAGGTGATTGAGGCTAGAGAAAAGGTCTTTGAAGCAGCGAAGCGGCATGGCAAGTTGATGTGGTGGAATACTGATCAGCTAGATGTGGTGGCAGAACAACAAGCTCGAGGAATTCAGATCTTTCTGATGGGTGTCGATATCATCCATCTCAACAAGTTGTTCCGTGACATTGTCGGTGGGGTTAAAGGCAAATACTATAATCGAAGCTTGCATAGTGAAACCGCGTTGTAAGGAGCCTCCGTTTTTGCTGTCGTCCTACTAACGATGCAAAGGTAAGTGACTTGTCCGAATAATGTGGGCCTACGACGGTGCGACGCCCGTCGCTCCCGTATAGGCCCACAGCTGCCTCTTATAAACATCAGCTGCTGCCAACAAA
>QGVC01000547.1 GCA_003242645.1 Pseudomonadota bacterium | reverse complement strand
AATACGCACTGGTGGCGGGAGCTGTAACGGGCGGCGGTCTCACCGTCATCGCCAATGCTCCGAACCCCGCCGGTTTCGCCATTCTCAAGGGAAGCTTCGACGACGGCGCAATCAATCCGCTCTATCTCTTCCTGGCGGCGTTCGGACCGACGATGGTTGCGGCGGCAGCATTCCTGTTACTACCTTGAATGACGGGAAGACGGAAACGAGCGCAGACTTTTGACCAGCGCTCGATCCCGTCCTCTCCCCGTTCGATTGGCCGTCCCCGAGTGTTCTCTATTCCGCCGCTTGCCGGTAGCTGCGGGCATAGGCCTCCAGCGCGTCATCCGCACATGGTTCGATCGGCGTGAAGTCGCGATGGGCGATCCATTCCGGCCGAGTCGGTTTGCGGATGTAGTTGGAGACGGCGCACAAAGTCAGATAGACGATCTTGCGCGGGAAGGGAGTGATGTTGCCGGCGGACCCGTGCACCAGGTTGCCATGAAACATCAGCACGCTGCCTGGCTTGCCGGTCGGCACCACAAGGCCACCTTCATTGCAGAGCCGCTCTACCGTTTCATGGTCGAGCGTCCATAGCGGGTAGCTCGTGGTCGATTTGTCGTGTCCCGCCTCGAGCACCCCATACTTATGGCTGCGCGGAATGAGCATCAAAGGCCCATTGAAGGGAAACACCTCGTCCAAGAACACCGAGATGTTCATGGCGCGCGGCTCGGGCATGCCGTCGTCGCGCGCCCAAGTGCCGTAGTCCTGGTGCCACTGCCACACGTCGCCGTCGAACTTCGCCTTCGCGTTCACCTTGAACTGGTGCATGTAGAGCTTCTCGCCGAAGACCTGCTCGACAGGCTCGATCAGCCGCGGGTGCCGGGCGAGTATGGAGAACGCCTCGTTGTAGGTGTGACAAGCGAACGCGGTGCGCGGCGCGCCGGACTTCTCCCGCCAGATCTCCTGCCGGTCCTGCTTGAAGATCTTCTCGGCCTCTTCGCGCAGCACCGCGACTTCCTCCTCCGAGAAGCATTCGGGGAAGAAGAACCAGCCCTCCTCGTGGAACTGCTTCAATTGCTCGGGGGTGAGCTTCATGGGCGATCCTCCTGTTAGGTGAGCCACTTTTGGTTGTGTTGCCAGGATAACGGCAAATTCGCGCACCGCCATTAGGAGGAAGCTGACTTTCGCAAACGTGATAAGTGCCTGTTGGAATTCGGCCGTATACGCCGCGATCCGGCTTTTCCTTTTTGCCAACCTGGAAGGACACGCCCCTTCCGATGCGACAGCACAACAATGCGGCCACATTGTCGGCCAACACAGGCCTCACAGATTGCCATTCGAATAGACGAATCGAGGGGGTCTGGGCTCGTACAGTCGCTCGCCTTCCCTATATTGTGCGGTTGAGCGACGAAGCTGGAGACGAGACATGGCGAAGGCTCGCAAGTTCCTGGCAAGCATGCCGCATCTCGCGCTGGCTGGCGCGTGCGCCACGGTGGGCGCCCTGGCCGTGACGGTGTTCCGGCCCGATGCCATTCTCGACAGGAGTGTAGCGGCTGCATTGGCGCAGGTTGATCAAGCCCGGCAGCGGTCGGCGCCTGCTCGGCGGCAGCAAGCCTTGGCCGACAGCCCCTATTTCCAGCTCAGCCGTTTGGATGACGAGTTGTCGCTTGGCCTCTCCAAAGCCGTCCGGGTTGGCGACCGCATAGAAATTACAGGCTCCAACGGCCGGCAAACGCTAGAGGTCATCGATATCCGCGAGATCGGCGCCAGTCTCACCCAGATCGAGACCACTCCCGGTCCAAGGCTGCTCCTCGTCACCTCACGCGAGGTGGGAACGGGCAACCCACGCCTTGTCAGGTTCATCATCGAAACAGAGGAAGCTCCGACGGTCGGCATTGGCGGGTCGCAGCGCACACTGTAAAGAAGTGTGCTGACACCTTGAGAGGGGGCTTGCCATGCGTCTCAACCCGCCGACCATCGGGGTTTTCTTTATCTCGCTCGTGCTGGCGGCGCTCGCAATTGCGACCAAGCTCGGCTTCTTGCACGTGCCGCGCTATCTCCCCCATCAGGAATACTGGCTCGCGATCGTCGCCTACATGGTGCTGATGGTCGGCAATCTCGTCCGCGGTCTTTAACTGCGCTGGCGGTTTGGGCCTAGAGCGAGCTCCAGATGGCCCAGACCCCCGACAGAAACGAGATGGCGAGCACTGCCGCCCGGAACCGGGCCTCGCTGAGGCGGTGGGCCAGTCTATTCCCTAGCAGCGTCGCGATGATTACGGCCGGCGTCAATGCACCGGCGGCGGCCCACGTTTCAGCTGACATTCCCGTCCAGACTGCGTGCACACAGGTCACCCAAACAACAAAAAAA
>QGVC01000546.1 GCA_003242645.1 Pseudomonadota bacterium | reverse complement strand
GGCCACCCATCCCGCCAAAAAGCCGCTCACGGGCCCCCCCCCCGTACCACCGCAGCGTTGCGGTGTGCTGTTTCCTCCCCCCGTGGCAGCTGTTGGGCCGCCCGCCATGATGCATCCGCGAGCCGGCGGCGTAGATCGGCATCGCAGATCACTTGTCGCAGAGCTTCCCGCAGTGGCTCAACCGCTCCTGGGGGGACCTTGAGCGCCGCATCGTCCGGCACGGTCTCGGCCGCGGCTCCCCCAGTTGTGCAGACGATGGGCAGGCCACGCGCCATGGCTTCTGTCAGCACCATGCCGAAGCCCTCGAACAGCGAGGGTAGAACGAATACGTCTGCGCCTGCGTAGGCTTCGGCAATTCTCTGACGGTCAAGCGCACCGGTCAGCTCGATCCGGTCGTCGAGCTTGTGGCGCGCTATGGCAGCCTGAAGCTCAGCGAATGCCGCTCTGTCCCGATCCTGCGGCCCTACGATCGTCAGCCGCCAATCCAATCCTGAAAGGGGAGCCAGAGCCTGCACCAGAATCGGATAGCCCTTCCGGGGAGTGATCGAGCCGACGCTCAGCAGCTTTATTTCTTGGCCATCTCCGCTGCCGGACGCCCGTTCGGCAGGCGCAGTGCCTGGCATTGCGACTGTTATAAGATTGGGCGGAACCTCGAATTCTTGAGTCAGAAGCCGCTTCGTAAACGGGCTGGTGACGATCACGCGACGAGCGAACTTCAGGGCCGCCCGTTCGCTCGCGATAAGCTGCTCGGCTCGCTCTTCCGGCAGTCCCGGCTCGTAACCTAGGGGGTGATGAACAAGCGCGATGATCGGCACGCGTACGTCGCGAATGATCTCCTCGGGGATGGCGCCGAACGCCAGCCCGTCAACTAGGAGGACATTCGTCAGGTCAAGCCCGGCGAAGAGTGCTTGTGTCTGGGAGAGATCATCTGCGCTCGGCTCAGGATAGCCCCCAGCGAGCTGCAGGTGCCGAGCGCGAATTCCGAGGGCCGGCAACCGCGCAAGAATTTCTCGATCGTAGGCGTAGCCGCCCGTTGGCGTATTCAAGTCGCCGGGTATCGCGAAGGCGACATCAACCACTTACAGGGCCCTCGTACCACGCGCGTGCCAGATCCGTCTCATGAAGCGTCACGCGGATGCGGTTGAGCGTCTTGCCGTCTTCTCCCAGTGCACCCTCGCGTGCCGCTTTGGCCATGGCCTCGAAAATGTAGCGGCAAAGAAATTCGGTGGTCGTCAGCTTGCCCTTGAACTCCGGAAGATCGTCGAGATTTCGGTAGGCGAGCGGCTTCAATACCTCGTGGAGCACCTGATGGGCAGCGCCGATATCGACGACCACGTTGTGACGGGTCAGCTCTTCCCGAAAAAAGGCGACATCCACGACGTACGTCGCGCCGTGCATGTTTTGCGCCGGCCCGAAGAACGGATCGGGCAAACTGTGGGCAATCATAATGCGGTCACGCACCTCGACGGCGTACATAGCGATCCTCCAGTCAAGAAGCCGCCGGATAACGTATCACGGACACAACCCCAGGTGCTCCTGGGGCAAGGATTTGAGGCACGCGCTGAGGCGCATCGGCGAACTCGATTTCCTCGGTGATCAGTGCATCCAACCGCGGGTCTTGCAGGAGCGACAAGGCAGCTTCAAGGCGTCGGCGCCGTGTCCATCTTGGTCGGCGCGACGGTGCCACCTCTCCAACCTGAGAGGAAATGAGCTTCAGCCGCCGGCTATGGAATGCTCCGCCCAGCGGAACTGGAATGCTGCCTTCGCCGTACCAGCTGAGCTCGACGATCGTTCCCTCCATGCCGGCCGCGCCGATGGCAGCGGCGAGCCCTTGGGGTGTCGCGCAGGTGTGAAAAACGACATCGGCTTCCGTTGGCGTGTCGCGCGGTAGGGCAAAGCGAAGGCCGAGCTGCTCAGCGATCTGCCCGCGGTCAGGCTCTATGTCCACAAGCGTTACATCTGCTCCCGGCATTTGGGCGCACAGGTATCCGACGAGCATTCCCACGGCGCCACCACCGACCACTACGATCCGATCGGCCGGGCCGCATCCTGCGTCCCAAACAGCATTGAGCGCCGTCTCCATGTTGGCAGCCAGGGTGGCTCTCCTTGGCGGCACTCCGTCCGGAAGCGGAATGGCCATGCACACAGGAGCCGTGAATAGATCCTGATGCGGGTGCAACACGAAAACTGTTCGGCCAACAAGCTCCGATGGGCCGGTTTCAACAACGCCGGCCGCGCAATAGCCGTATTTAACCGGAAAAGGAAAATCGCCGGCTTGAAGGGGCGCTCGCATGCGTTCCCGTTCGTTTTGAGGGACGGTTCCGGACAAGATGAGGCGTTCCGTGCCGCGA
>QGVC01000545.1 GCA_003242645.1 Pseudomonadota bacterium | reverse complement strand
TTGTTTAAAAGGAAAGTTGTGGGTTCATATTTGGTGTTACGTACGCCGTAAAGCCGTCGAGATCTGCATAGATACTGCATGCGTCCTGGCGGCGTGAGTTCTTCGGAGAGAGTGTCTCGATGTCGAGATCACTGAATGGCGGCGTATGCCTGGAGAACTCAAACGTGCCGATGGGGTTCTTCGCGAGATCCTCCTCCCACTCCCTCACGATCTCATCGGCAGTGACCCCGAGTTTCGCCTTCTCCTGAGAGGTCCGAATCTCTTCGGACGTCAACGGCGTGTTGTCCTCGTCAGAGACCTTTGACAGGCCGATCGCTTGGCGTGCCTTGTTGGTGAGGAAAATGCCCGTAGCAGTACCGCCGCTTGCGCGTTTCGCAGCGCGATTCGCCGGCTCACCAAGGAACAGCGGCTCCCGATGACCTCGGCGGCCGTTGTTGACGGCGAGCGCCTTTCCGGTGTCGATCCCCACGCGGACTTTGGCAGGGGGATGATCTGCGTCTTCTCCCGTCCGAGCTAGGACATCGATGATCAGCTGCGCCATCGCAACAGCCCGATGCACGCGGGCGGCCTCGTCGTCATAGGGCTTGGCAACCACGGCATGCAGGCGCTCGTTGTGGAAATCCACTTGGATCGCTTCAACGCGACTAATGATGCGGTGGACGGCGCGGTAATGGAGGTTGAGGAATCGCAGAGTGCGCCGATGGCACAGTTCGCCCTCGATTTCAGTCACATGCAGCATGTCGCGGAGGTTCAGGATATCCGCATACACATGAACCCCATCAACGCGGTATGCCACGGTCAGGGGCAGGTCGCGGAGGTCCGTGTCATCACGGACATACGGTTTGACCTGTATCATCTCCAGAGGAAGTTTCTGAATGGCGGCGTCAATCCGCTCCTTTGCCTTCTTGTAGTTCCACGTTTTCGCTTTCATATCAATCACCTGCATGCGACTGCTCGCAAAATACACGAGCTTTACGCGGTACGTGCCGCAAGTTATGCTGTCGTCCTTGTGGACGACAACATCCTGGACATCAATCGACCCCGCTTAGCCGTATTGAAACGGTAAGGAACGCGGGCTGTTGTCTGGATAAACAACATAGCGTAGCTAGAGATACAGGTCAAGGATTGGAGGCTCATGGATTTTGGGACAGCCCTTCGTCGGTTTCGTGAGGAGCGGAAACTCTCCTTGCGGGAGCTATCCGCCCTATCGGGTGTCGACCACGCCTATATCCATCGTCTAGAGACAGGGGACAAGACTGCTCCCTCAGAGGATGTGATCGACCGGCTTGCTCGTGGGCTGAAGCTGACGCCATACAAACGGAGACTTCTTAATGTGTTGCTTACCGGCACCGAGATGGATTCGGTCTTGTTCGATATTGCCGTCGATACGAACGAGGATGTCGAGGTCATAAGAGCAGCCGCCACCATGAGCTTTCGAGGGGCTAGACCTACAACTCGTGAGGAGTGGCTGGCGAAATTGGCTCAAATCAAAGAGCTAATCGGAGATGCTCGAGGGTGAACAATCTGCCATAGTAGAAGCTTGGAGATTCCAGCAGGAAGCTGGAATCTCGGAGATCCCCGTTTCGATTGAGAAGTACCTACGCGCGGCGAATGCGGAGGTTAAGGTACGTTATGACCTAAAGAATGACGAAGCGGGGCAGGTCTTCCAGTTTGGTGACCGGACGATCATTATCGTCAATGGAAACCATTCATCTGAGCGTCAACGCTTCACGATTCTCCACGAGCTTGCTCACATTCGCCTTGGCTTGCCGTCCAAGCATGGGTCTTCAACGTCGGTAAGCGATCTTCTCAGCTACTCGCGCCGACCGAAAGAAGAAGTTCTCTGTGACGTATTCGCGGCAGAGTGCCTCTTGCCCAATAGGTTCTTTCGCCCCGATGTCCGAAAGAGCACCTGTAGCTTTCAATCTGTGCAGCAGCTGGCGGAACGCTACGAGGCATCGCTCACAGCGACAGGCTCTCGGTACGCCACGTACAGTGATGAGCCATGCGCTTGGATACTGGCGGACGATCAAAGGATCCGGTTCGTTGCATCTTCTGCGTCGCTACGCAACGCCCGCTTTTTCGTCCGTATCGGCATAGAAATTCCCAAGAGAAGTGTTCTTGGACGTCTGGCGCGAGGTGACAGCACTGTCCGTCCGCTTGTTGCGGAAGCAGTAGCTGCTTATGTGTGGGTTGATAACCCTCTCCGGGGGATTAGCGAGTTCGAAGAAACGGCTGTTCTCCAACCCTCTCTGAATCAAGGACTGGCATTGTTGGTAGCCGAGCCTATTGAGGTTGAGCGCCAAGCGCGAGACTTCATTTGGGAGACCGAAAAAAGGAACGGTCGCCTCCGAG
>QGVC01000544.1 GCA_003242645.1 Pseudomonadota bacterium | reverse complement strand
AAGCTGCATGAGCCGAAAGCATTCTTCCCAGTCAGGAAGACAACGGCCCCGTAGCGCGCCCACACGCCCACGTCGCCGCTGATCTTGACGCCTTCGAGCCTCACCTTTGCGCCCGCTCCATCCACCAGGATGGCGTTGGCTCCGCTGACAGCAATCTCGACATTCGCCGGAGCTGTCGGATTGCCGATGATGTTGAGTTGCGACCCGTCGAACATCGCCCGGTTGATCCAACCGCCGCTGGTGTAGATCCCGTCTGCCAGCTGGATCGTTACGGTGTGGCCAGCCGCATCGACATTGAGGGCGGAATCGATGGCTTTCTGAATCGTCTGGAAAGCAGAGCTCGGTGAAAGCCCATCGTTGGCATCGGAGCCGGTGTTGGGATCGACGTAGTAGGTGCGGCTCGCGCCAAGCACCTCCCGGCGTGGAGTCGCAGGCAGGCTGACTCGACCGCTCGACCTGTCGATGACAATTGCCTCGTACCAGACATTCCCGTCGGGACTGACCTTGAAATGGTAATTGTCGTCACCAGCAAGGCCCATCTCGGCTCGACCCGACCAATTGGTTTGGAACAGGATGGTGCCTGAATCGCTGCTCGCGGCCTTGTTGATCTTCAGCTGGTGGCCGCCGCCTTCGTGCGTGAACAGCGAGGCTGGGGCAGCGACGGCGAGCCGGTTCGTCGCATCGGCGGTGGCATTGATGCCGAGCTTCGGGGTCGGGTCCACAAGAGCTGCGGGCACCCACGACATGCCATTCCAGGCGACCAGCAGATCCTCGTCCGCGACCCAGGCTGTCCACCCCTCACGCGGCACATAAAAGGCCCAGGCTCCATCTTGGAATGCGGCGATCTCGTTCTCGTGCTCGGCCCACGCACCCGATGCGCCTGCTGCCACGATGTAGCGCGCGCCATCGGCAGGCTCGGCCGGCGGCTCCGCCAAGTCACGATCCTCAACTCCGATATGGACCAACGCATCGAGCGCGCGGATCGCCTCGTTGTGCGTCACGTGCTTTTGCGCTTGCGCGGGAGCGATATAGGGCAACTTGAGATTGGGCGTCTGGAACATCTCGGGCTTCCTGTTGGCAGTAGCGACCCGAGAAGGATGACTCCGGTCTAGAGCGCGGGGATAAGTTTACAGTGCGCTGAAAACGCAAAGATCGCGCCGATTGGACAAAGGGAAATTACTCGACCGGACGGCACATGAACCAGTTCGGCACCCCGAGCACGTTTTCTTCCTTGAGCACTGCGAAGCCGAGCCTCTGATAGAAGCCTACGTTCACTTCCAGATCCGTTTCCAGACAGGCGACTGCCCCGAGCGCATCCATGCACTGGCAGCAATGCGTCATCAAACGCCGCGCGATTCCTCGCCGCCGGTATGCCGGAAGCACCGCCAGCGGGCCAATATGCCAATGCGGAACAGTTGAATCATTGCGGGACCAAGCCAGGAGCCATTGGACAATGCGAATCGCCACGGCAGGCGGATTGCTGGCGGCGATCAGCGGGCCAATCCGCAATTTGTCCGCCCATGTGGGACGACACCGGCCAGGCCTTATCATGCCCAGCACACCTGTCAGTTCACCCTGTATGTAGGCGCCCAAGATCTCGCCATTGGCCTGGACATAGGGCAGCACGAGGCCGAAGAAGCGCAGCAAACGCCGCTCTCGCTGCTCTGAATCTGAACCGAATATCTCGATGTGCAGGGGGTTGTTCAGCATGGCATGCGCCAGCAGCCTTGCCGCCACGTCCAATTTGCCAGGTGAGATCACCCTGATATCAAGGGCGAGGTCGTCACCCGCACGAGTTTTGGCTGCTGATTCTCTCGCCATGACTCGACGCAATGCCCGCATCCCGGAGAGAAAGGTCGGATTCTAAACCAGCCAGCGCCCAATGAAGCTGCGTCCGGGACTTGCGGCGCAATCGTACTCGTGTGACGCAACACCTATCTCTAATATTACTCGTGCATCGAAATGCCGGAGGCGATGAGACCCGGCAACCCCGGCTCCGCAAACTCAGCTGGATCAAACACGCAACGACGGACGAATGGACCATCATCGGATGGAACGGATGAGGAATGACGGGTAAGGCACCAAAACCGACGAACGCTGCCCCCTACTCAGGCTCGCATCGCTTCGCAGTCGCCCCGATGATGGACTGGACGGATCGGCACTGCCGCTATTTCCATCGGCTGCTGACCCGCCACGCCCTGCTCTACACCGAGATGATCACCGCGGACGCCGTGATCCACGGTGACCGGGAGAGACTGCTCGGCTTCAACCCGGAGGAGCATCCGGTGGCGCTGCAGCTCGGTGGCTCCGATCCCAGGCGGCTGGCGGCGGCTGCGCGCATCGGTGCGGAGTTCGGG
>QGVC01000126.1 GCA_003242645.1 Pseudomonadota bacterium | reverse complement strand
CGTCCGAAATGTCGATGTGACGGCGGATAAGTTTCCGCCGACGAGTGCAAACAAATAAGAGGGTTTCGGGAAGGGATCCTTCCACACCGCGTAATGCCGCTTGCCGCCATCGATGGTCCCGCGCTCCACGGGATTACCGTTCGACAGCAGAACAGGCGCCTCTTCGGCATCCGCTTCGATGCGTGTCGTATAGACGGCGAGCACATCGGGGCGATCCACGAAATACGTGATGCGGCGAAACCCTTCCGGCTCGCACTGAGTGCAGTAGATGCCGCGGGAGCGATAAAGACCTTGCAGCGCCTTATTGGCTTCCGGATTGACGAAGGTTTCGATCTCCAGCGTGAACGGCTTTTGCGGCACGCGCGGGAGGATCAGGTGGCGATCGGTGACCTGGTACTCGCCCGGCTCAAGCTTCTTGCCGTCGAGCTTCACCTCGCCGAGCTCCAAAGTCTCGCCATCGAGACTGAGTGGCTGACCCTTTTTCGCGGCGTCCGGGTTCGGCCGCATCTGGAGGCGCGACATGACCCTCGTGCGCGTCGGGTCAAGCGTGAAATTCAGCTCGACCGTATCGATCAGAAACTCAGGCGGACGGTAGTTCTCGAGGCGGATAGGGCGAGGTACGTCGGTTTTCATGATCATCCACTGATTTCGGAAGGTCGCGTGAGATTGCCGACAGCATCCGGATGCTAATGGGATATGGCAAGCCCGCTGAGGCTTATCCCAGAAACTCGCGACGCACGGCCTCAGTATGCTCGCCGAGCGCTGGCACAGGTCCGAACTCGGGCGTCGTACCTGCGAGTTGCACACCAGGTGCCGGCATGCGAACCGCTCCCTTCTCCGTGCCCACCGTAATGCGGCGCAGCTGCGGATGGGTACTGAGGCTGTAAACGTCGTTGACGCGCGCGAAAGCAATATCCGCCGCAGCAAGCCGCGCAATGGCCGACTCGTGATCCCGCGCCGCGAACCACGCGGCGACCGTGCCGTCGGTTTCCGGACGGTTCTTGACGCGTGCGACATTGGTGGCGAAGCGGGGATCGGTGGCTAGCTCTGGCTTCTCCAGCACCTCGCGGCAGAGCTTTGCCCATTCGCGATCGCTTTGGATGCTGATGAGGATGGGCACCCCGTCGGCCGTCTGAAACACGCCGTAGGGCGAGATGGAGACATGCGCGAGACCTGCGCGCTTCGGCGGAAATCCGTTCTCTCCTTGCAGGAGTGGCACGGTCATCCATTCGGCCATGCAGTCGAACATGGAGACGCGAATATCGGCGCCCCGCCCCGTCTTGCCGCGTGTAATCAAGGCCTCAAGGATCGCCTCGTAGGCATTCATACCAGCGGCGATGTCGACGACGGAGACGCCGACTCGCGCCGGCGCTTCAGGCCCACCGGTCACCGATGCAAGGCCCGACTCGGCCTGGATCAGCAGGTCGTAGGCCTTGCGCTCTGCGTAAGGCCCGGTGTCGCCGTAACCAGAAATCGAACAAACGATCAGCCGCTCGTGACGCTTGGTCAGCTCCTCGATGGGATAGCCGAGGCGCGCCAGGGCGCCCGGTTTCAGATTTTGGATGAAGACATCAGCCCGGTCGAGCAGTTCCTCGAAGAGCGCCCGATCCTCTGCACGCGAAAGATCGACGATGACGGACTCCTTACCGCGATTGAGCCAGACGAAGTAGGAGGACAGCCCGTTGACGACCGCATCATACCCGCGGGCGAAATCGCCCTCGGGGCGCTCCAGCTTGATGACTCGAGCACCTGCATCAGCGAGCCGCCGGCTGGCCATGGGCGCTGCCACGGCTTGCTCCAGTGATACGACCAGAAGTCCTTCGAGCGGCTTGACCACCAGACGATCCTCCGAGTTGTGTACCGCGGACCGAGGAAGAAGCGCGGATCAGTTGCGCATGGATTATGAGCGCCTGCAAGAGTGTGTCCAAGCACGCGGGCTTATGGTGCGGGGCGGCTTTCATCCGGACGCAAGCGATGGCGTGCCGCCACTGCCTGACGGTCGTCCTGCGAAAACGCTCGTGATGCTGGGAGGCGTCGGTACCTCCTTCTGGCAAGCCTTCCAGGCCTCGCCCGAAGCTGCTCAACAGAACGATCCACTCGATGCATGGACGCGGCGCGTCACGGACGAGTTGGCAAGCGACCTCGGCGCCGTGGCACTCTTCCCTTTCGGCGGACCGCCTTACCTGCCGTTCCAACGTTGGGCGAAGCGGGCAGAACCCGCTTTCCAGTCGCCGCTTGGGTTGCTGATCCATCCAGACTATGGGCTGTGGCACTCCTATCGCGCAGCACTTGCCTTCGCAGAGGTGATCCCGCTGCCAGCGCGAGCCGTGGTCGCAAATCCCTGCGACAGCTGTGCCGAAATGCCATGCCTTACGTCATGCCCAGTCGGGGCATTTAGCCAATCGGGCTACGACGTGCCCAAGTGCATCGCCCACCTGCACAAAGCTGAGGGAGCTGCGTGCCTCGAAACAGCGTGTCTGGCGCGACGGGCCTGCCCTGTCGGGCGCGCCTATGCCTACCCACCCGAGGAGGCCCGTTTTCATATGAGCGCGTTTCTCCGCGCTCATTCTGGAAGCCAAGGCGATCAGCCCACGAACCGGTAGCGGACTGGCTTCGCGCCGATACCCTCTGCGGCGGCCAGGATCGCGTTCACATCGAGCCCATAATGTCCGTAAAGCTCGCTGATCGAACCCGATTGGCCAAAGTGCTCGACGCCGAGCGGCCGGACGCGATGCCCCATCACGCCGCCAAGCCACGACAGTGTTTCGGGATGGGCATCGCAAATCGTGATGATGGCGGCATCGCGCGGCAGAGCGGTGAGCAGCTTCTCCACGTGAGAGCGAGCGCCGCGGTAGCCATGCTCCCGCGCCCGCTGAGCGCCGTGCCAGCCGGCCGACAGCCGGTCCGCCGAGGTGACGGCTAGCACGCCGACACCGCGCCGATCCTCCGAGAGCAGACCGGCCGCCTCGATCGCTTCGGGCGCAACCGCACCCGTGTAGACGATTGCGAGGCTGGTCCCCGGCTCTGGCTTCCGCAGCCAATAGCCGCCGTTGATGATGTCCTGTCTGAGTTCCGGCGTCATGGGCCGGGAGAGCTGCTCGATGGGACGGGTGGAGAGGCGCAAGTAAACGGACCCGCCCTTCTCATCACGCAGCCAGCGCTCCTCCTTCTCCTCGTCGCCTTCGCGCTGGATGTAGTCGAAGGCCCAGTTGAGGATGACGGCGAGCTCGTCGACGAAGGCCGGCTCGAAGGAGGCGAGGCCGTCCTGCGCCATGCCGATCAGAGGCGTCGAGATGGACTGGTGCGCGCCACCCTCCGGCGCCAGCGTGATCCCCGATGGCGTTGCGACGAGGATGAAGCGCGCATCCTGATAACAGGCATAGTTCAGCGCATCGAGCCCGCGGCAGATGAACGGATCATAGACCGTGCCGATCGGGATCAGCCGCTCTCCGAAGAGCGAGTGGGACAATCCCGCAGCGGCCAGCGTTAGGAACAGGTTCATCTCGGCAATACCGAGCTCGATGTGTTGCCCCTTGGGGGTCATCTCCCACTTCTGCGGAGACATCAGCCCGCGCTCCTTGAACACGTCCTCGACGCTCTGCATCGAGAAGAGCGCGCGCCGGTTCACCCACGGACCAAGGTTCGTGGAAACCGTGACGTCCGGGGACGTCGTGACGATGCGATCGGCGAGCGGACCGCCTCTCTTGGCAATATCATCGAGGATGCGCCCGAAGCCCGCCTGCGTGGAATCGACCCCCCGGGGCTCGGGGATTGGCAGCTCCGGCACAGGCACACGTGGAGCACTCAGGCGCCGCGGCCCGCGCTGATTGAACGGGACGCGATCGAGGAAGGCCTGAATTTCCTCCGGCGGCAGGGAGAGACCGGCAAAGCGATCCCACTCCTCGCCCTGGTTGATGCCCTGGCTGGCGCGGAACTCCTGCATCTGCGCCTTGGTCATCAGGCCGGCGTGGTTGTCCTTGTGCCCCTGGAACGGCAGGCCGAAGCCTTTGATCGTGTAGGCGATGAAGCAGACCGGCTGATCCGTCGGCGCGGCAGCGAACGTCTCGAGAATGGTCTCGAGATCGTGCCCGCCGAGATTGGTCATCAGGCGGGCGAGCTCCGTGTCCGAATGGTTGCGGACGATCTCCAACGCATCCTCGCAGCCGGCGAGGTCGGACTCGAGTTGCTTGCGCCAGGCCGGCCCGCCTTGGAACACGAGCGCCGAGTAGAGCTGGTTCGGGCAGTCGTCGATCCAGCGCTTGATGTCCTGGCCACCCGGCCGCGCGAACACCTGCTGGAGCAGCTTGCCGTACTTCAGGAGCACGACCTTCCAGCCTAGGTTCTCGAACAGTCCCGCCACCTTCATGAACAGGCGGTCCGACACGACGGAATCGAGACTCTGCCGGTTGTAGTCGACAATCCACCAGGCGTTGGTCAGGCCGTGCTTCCAGAACTCGAGCAGCGCCTCGTGGACGTTGCCCTCGTCGATCTCCGCATCGCCCATGAGTGCAACCATCCGGCCCTTGGGCCAGGACGGCTTCCACTTGGCGTACACGTAGTCCTGAATGAGGCTCGCGAAGCCGGTCATCGCCACGCCGAGCCCGACCGAGCCCGTCGAGAAGTCGACGTCGTCCTTGTCCTTCGTGCGCGAAGGGTAGCTCTGGGCGCCACCGAAGCCGCGGAAGTTTTTCAGATTCTCAAGCGTCTGATTGCCGAGCAGATACTGGATGGCATGGAACACCGGGCTCGCATGCGGCTTCACCGCAACCCGGTCCTCGGGCCGCAGGATGTGGAAATAGAGGGCGGTCATCAGCGTCGCGAGCGACGCCGAGGACGCTTGATGGCCGCCGACCTTCAGCCCATCACCGCGATCCACCTCGTGATTGGCGTGGTGGATCATATAGGTGGAAAGCCAAAGTACCTTGCGCTCCAGCTCGCGCAGGATCGCCAGCGTCTTGGGGTCCACCGTGTTCGGACGGGCGCCATCCATAAGCAACCATCTCCTATTGGCTCGACGTGATCTCCGCCGAGAAGCCGGCGGCACGAATGCGCTTGAGTGTATCCTCCAGGTGGGCACGGTCGCGCGTCTCGATCACCATGCGCAGAAGCGTGCCCTTTGCAGGAAGATCTGTGAAAACGCGTTGATGCACAACCTCGATGATGTTTGCGCCGGCATCCCCCACCAGAGTAGCGAGTCGCGCGAGTTGGCCGGGCTTGTCGGCCAGATCGATGCACAGCTCTGAAAGGCGACCTTCACGGGCCAGCTCACGGGTTAGGACGCTGGCGAGGAGCCGCGTGTCGATGTTGCCGCCTGTCAGGACAAGCCCGACTTTCCGGCCCTGGAACCGCTGCGGGTCGCTAAGCACGGCGGCCAGCCCTGCGGCGCCCGCGCCTTCGGCGACGGTTTTCTCGATTTCGATCAGCAGTGCGACGGCGCGCTCGATCTCCCGCTCACTGACCAGAACAATGTCATCCACGTATTTCCGAACCAGCGCTTCCGTCAGCACGCCCGGAGCCTTCACTGCGATGCCTTCGGCAAGCGTGTCGCCGCGCATGGGCAGGTCGGTGCCACGAATTCGGTTGTACATCGATGGATAGAGCGCGGCTTGCACGCCGATGATCTCGATGTCGGGCTTGATGGCCTTCGCCGCGACGGCAATACCTGAGACGAGCCCGCCACCGCCAATCGGAACGACGAGAACGTCGAGATCCGGCACCGCGTCGAGCATTTCGAGCGCTATGGTGCCCTGTCCAGCGATGATCAGCGGGTCGTCATAGGGGTGGATGAACGTCAGCCCGTGCTTCTGGCAGTAGTCGCGGGCGCGAGCCGCCGCCTCTTCCAGTGTAGCCCCGCCCACGATCACCTGCGCTCCATGCCGGCGCGTGTTCTCGATTTTCACGAACGGCGTACCCTCCGGCATCACGATGGTCGCCGGAATGCCGAGCCGGCTCGCATGGTAAGCCACACCTTGTGCGTGGTTGCCGGCGGACATGGCGATGACGCCCACCGCCCGCTCTTCGGGAGAGAGAGCACTGAGACGGTTCAGCGCGCCCCGATCCTTGAAAGAGCCCGTGAACTGCAGATTTTCGAACTTCAGCCAGATCTCGCATCCGAGCATCGTCGAGAGCGTACGGCTCTGATCGCAATCGGTCGCGATAATCGAGCCTTCGAGCACCCGCGCAGCCTTCTCGATGTCAGCGAGGCTCACCGCTCCTGCTGGTGCCGCAGCGCTCTCTCGGGGCTCTGCCGAATCCCCCTGCGTCGCTTTCGTCTTCCTTGGTGACATATCCAGGCGTCGATGGTTCGAGCGTCGGCCTCTGGTCGCCGCTTTAGGCGTGTTTCAGCGCCGCTGCTTAGCACCCTCTGACATCTCGCGAAACAGTCCGCGCCAATGAACGCTCGTTGAACGATCCGTTCAGCATCACCTCAGGCGCTCGACTCTAATTTCGGTCTCGTCAACGGGGCCAAGCGCACAGTGCGCGGCTCGAGGCAAACAACAGGATGGAGATTGATCATGATGAAGTCGCTGACAATCGCAACAGCAGCTCTCGCGCTCGGTGGAACGGCTCTCTTTGCCTCGATGCCGGCCGAGGCTGCCGCTAGTGCCAAGAGTTCGGGCGTGATCATCGAGGCGCGCCTCGGTGGGCCCGCGCACGTCAAGTTCCGTAAGCCGAGCCGCGTGTCTGCCACCGGTGTCGCACGGGGCGCTCTGCTCCCGTATTTCTTGAAGAAGGCGCAGGCGCAGCGGAAAGCCATCAATAACTGGAGCGCCAAGGTGCGTCTGATGTATGGCTCTCAATACGCGAGCTGGTCTCGTGCCAACGCAAAGTCAACGAGCTGCAATCGCCTCGGTACGGCTGTGACCTGCCGCGTCAGCGCCATTCCTGACTCGCCCTATAAGCGCTACGGTCTGCTGGACTAAACGAAGAGCAAAGTGGTCGCGTACACCTCAAAGGGGAGCCCTCAAGCTCCCTTTTCTTTTTTGGCTAGCCGTCTCCCATCTCCCGGGCCTGACAATATCCTCGGCATGGGCTAGAACCCTCGCTCAATCCCACCACAAGAACCCATGGAGGAGGCAAGATGGCAAAGGTTGCATGGATCGGGCTCGGCGTCATGGGCTATCCCATGGCCGGTCACATCCTGAAGAAGGGCGGTCACGAGCTCGTGGTCTACAACCGGACCGCGGCAAAGGCCGAAGCGTGGGTGAAGGAATACGGCGCTGGCCGGACCGCGAAGACGCCAGCGGAAGCGGCCGCCGATGCGGACTTCGTGTTCGCCTGTGTTGGCAACGATGACGATCTGCGGTCGGTCACGATCGGCGAGAACGGCGCCTTTCAGACGATGAAGAAGGGCTCCATCTTCATCGACAACACGACAGCCTCTGCCAACGTCGCCCGGGAACTTTATGCTGCGGCCAAGGAGAGGGGTTTCGACTTCCTTGATGCGCCCGTTTCCGGCGGCCAATCTGGCGCCCAGAATGGCGTGTTGACCGTCATGGTCGGCGGCGACCCGGATGTTTTCGAACGCGCGAAGCCGGTGATCTCCAACTATGCGCGCATGGTGACCCTCATCGGCCCCGCCGGCTCGGGTCAGCTCACCAAGATGGTGAACCAGATCTGCATCGCCGGGCTCGTGCAAGGACTCGCGGAGGGGATTCACTTCGCCCAGAAGGCCGGGCTCGACATCCGGCTCGTGATGGAGACGATTTCGAAGGGCGCGGCCGGCTCCTGGCAGATGGAGAACCGTTGGCAAACCATGGCCGAGGGCAAGTTCGATTTCGGCTTCGCCGTCGATTGGATGCGTAAGGATTTGATGATCAGCCTGGACGAGGCCCGCCGGAACGGGGCCAGCTTGCCGGTGGCCGCGCTCGTCGATCAGTTCTACTCCGAGATTCAGAGGATGGGCGGCGGCCGTTGGGACACGTCGAGCCTCATCGCCAGGCTCAACAACGCCGACAAGAAGTAGGCGGAAGTCTTTTCAGGCGGTGCAGCGCTTAGGCGAGGCACCGCCTGATTTGCAACCCTGAGAAGCATTTCCCACGCGCAACTTGACTCCGACTTCTTCGGGGCACCGGCGCCCTAGAAGCCCTACCCGATCTCCGACACAAATCCCGCTAGTGTGAAGAGGCTCGAGGCTGCTAAATGGCAGCTCACGGAGGTCGTGGGGGCGTTAGCGTGTCAGCACTCCTGCCGCAAGGAGTTTGGCGGAAAGCAGCGTGGAGGGGGCCGCCCGGATTTGGGCGTCCTGCCGCCCTGCTGACACTCTTTGTACTGATGTTGCTCCGTGTATGGGACCCTCCCCTGCTCGAAACGCTGCGCGGGCGAATTTTCGATACATATCAACGGCTTTATCCGCGCGCGACCAGTGAGTATCCCGTCACGATCGTCGATATCGACGAACGCTCGCTGAAAGCCGTCGGGCAATGGCCATGGTCGCGGGTGACGCTGGCCTCCTTGGTCGACCGCCTTGCCGAACGCGGAGCGGTCGCAATCGGCTTCGACATTCTTTTTGCTGAGCCTGATCGGCTGTCCCCTCCCCGGATAGCTGAAAGCATATCGGACGCCGAATTGAAGTCTCGCCTCGCTGCCTTGCCGGACAACGATGCCCAGCTCGCCGAGGCTATCGCGCGGACTCGGGTCGTCCTCGGGCAGGCTGGAGCCTCCAATTATTCGGCTGCTACCGCGGACCTTTCCGACTTGCCCGTGACGTCGGTGGCGACGATTGGCGACAACCTCCATCGGCACGTTCTGCGGGTGCCGAGGCTCGTGACGAATTTGCCGGTCCTCGAAAAGGCGGCTGCCGGAAGGGGCCTGTTCACGGTGGAGCCTGATGCGGATGGCGTCATTCGCCGTATACCGACCCTTCTTTATACCGAGGGCCGTATTGTTCCATCGCTTTCCATCGAACTCCTGCGCGTGGCAACGGGCGCTACCACGCTTCTCGCCAAGAGCGATGAGGCCGGAATTAAGAGTGTTGTCGTTGCCGGCGTCGAGATCGAGACGGAGCGTGATGGCCAGCTTTGGCTCCATTTCACGCCCCACGACCCGCGCCGTTATGTTTCCGCC
>QGVC01000125.1 GCA_003242645.1 Pseudomonadota bacterium | reverse complement strand
ATGAGTTTTAATTCCCTTGGCTCTGGACAGGGGGGTCCTTGGTGTTTCGCAGGCTCCTCGTGATGGGGTTTATTTTCGGAGGTGTGGCGGTTTCGGTGCCGCTCGCCTCTGAGATGAGGCTCGCTCAGGGGGGCGCGTGCACGGCATCCTGCCGTGCCCAGTACAACCAGTGCCGCATTGCGACCAAGGGGTCGTCTGCCTGCGATGCTCAGTTCGCCGCCTGCATGAGGCGCTGCATCTCAAGTCGGAAGTGACCTCCCGAATTGGCTAGCGACCCAGCAGTCTCCAAGGTTTCGGCAGGTCAACTGCTGGCGGGCTCTTTCACCACGATGACGCACAGGCGGCGCGGACCGTGAGCGCCCATGACGAGCTTGCCGCCAACATCTGCGGTGCGTGACGGGCCGGATATGAAATTGACCGTCCTCGGCATCCCATTCGGGCCAAACCGGGCGCGAATGAGGTCCCACGCATCCTCGTAGGCAGGCACGAGATTGGCCTGCTCGACGACGACAATGTGTGTTTCCGGAAGGAAATTGAGGGTCACCGGGTTGTCTGGTCCCGATGCCATCACCAGCGTGCCGGTTTCGGCTACCGCGGCTGCCGCCCGGGATAGGCCAACACCGTCATTGGGTTGTGCACGGCCCAGCAGCATTTCGAGGTGTGGCTCTGAACCCCAGGGGAGCTGGGTGAGCATGGTGTCGCCGCCCACACGGATGCGTGCTGGCAGGTTGTTCGACCGCAGATAGTTGGCGATCGCGGAAGGAATTTGCTGCCTCGAGTCGACTTCCAGCACCGTGGCGGATTCGCGCTCCAGGAAACCGCGGAACAGCGCGAGCAGCTGGTGAGGTGACTTCTCCTTGACGCGTGCGGGGATCAGGTGGCGTGCGCGAGCCGCAAGGCGATCATTGACGATCTGCCGCCGCTCGGCCTCGCTCACCTTGGCACCGAGGCCCGCCCGGATTTTCGACAGGATGGCGTCGCGGCTTGTCATCTCGGTGCTCCCGCCTTGTGCTCCGCCCAGAGCTGTTGGAACGTCCGGCCCTGTGGTGCTGGGAAATCGCGGTGCTGCGTCCACCCCCTTGTCAGCGGCAGCCAGCGGAACGCGCCCCGGCGGCGGCCGAGCGCACCCAGGAAAGCCGCAGCCAGCCGCATCGTCACGTGATAGAGGCCCGGCCGGGTGGCCAGCCATGCCCAGGCTTTGAGGCCGAGCCGGAAGCGGCGCGACGGTCCCCCCAGCTCGAACTCGGCCTCGCGATGGTGGCGCATGAGCTTCGGCAGCGGAATTTTCATCGGGCAGACCTGTTCGCAGCGCCCGCAAAAGGTCGAGGCATTGGGCAGATCCGCTGCCTCGCGGACGCCGATCAGCGCTGGCGTCAGCACCGCCCCAATCGGTCCCGGATAAACCCAGCCGTACGCGTGCCCACCGATGGCCGCATAGACGGGGCAATGGTTCATGCAGGCGCCGCAACGGATGCAGCGCAGCACCTCCCGGAAAGCCGTCCCCAGCAATTCCGAGCGGCCATTATCCAGAATGACCACGTGGTAGGCCTCGGGGCCATCAGGATCGTCAGAACGGCGCGGGCCGGTGGAGAAGGTGGTGTAGGTGGAAAATTCCTGCCCCGTGGCCGAGCGTGCGAGCAGGCGCAGAATCGCACTCACGTCCTCTCGGGTGGGCACGATTTTCTCGATCGAGGCGACGGCGATGTGCACGCGGGGGAGCGACTGCGTCAGGTCACCGTTGCCCTCGTTTGTGACGATCACCGACGATCCGGTTTCAGCGATGAGGAAGTTCGCGCCGGTGATGCCTACGTCGGCCGCCAAGAATTTCTCCCGCAGGATCTGGCGAGCCTCACCCACCAGTTGCGCCGCTTCATTGAGGACGCGGTCCTTCGGAAGGGTGGTATGCAGCCGCCGGAAGTCGGCCTCGACCTGATCCTGGGTCAAATGGATGGCGGGGGCGATGATGTGGCTTGGCGTTTCGCCCCGGATCTGGATGAGGTACTCACCAAGATCGGTCTCGACCACCTCAATGCCAGCGGCCTGCAGCTCGGCGTTGAGCCCGATCTCTTCGGTGATCATGGATTTGCCTTTGGTGACGATCTTTGCGTTCACCTCCCGGCAAATCTTGAGGATGACCTCGCGCGCCTCCGCGGCTGTTGCCGCCCAGTGCACCTTCGCTCCCGCGGCGGTGGCATTGCGCTCGTACTCTTCGAGATAGAGGTCGAGGTGCGCGAGGGTGTGGTCTTTGATGTCCCGGCAGATCTCACGGAGATCTTCGAACTCCGGCAAGCGCGCCCGCGCAGCGGCACGGTTCGCGACGAGGCCGGTCGGCAGCCCAGCCAGCGCCCGCTGGAGTTGGGCGTCGGTCAGCGCGACGCGGACATTCTCTTTGAAAGACTTCGTCGTAGGCTTCATCAGACAATCCTCGTGCCGCCGTAGGGCGTGCGGGGGTAATCAGCTTGGCGCGACTGGGATCGGGTAGGCAAGGCCGCGAGGTTGCTCACTTTCCTAAACCGGCGATCGGCGGGTCGGAGATTTCACCGGCAAGCACCTCTGCCACGTGGCGAACCGCGATCTGGCGGCCCTCGCGCTTGAGCTTCCCGGCGATATTCAGCAGGCACCCGAGATCGCCAGCAAGCAACAGATCAGGGTCCGTCGCTGCCACGTTGGCGGTCTTCTTTTCGACCATTGCGTTGGAGATGTCCGGATACTTCACAGCGAACGTGCGGCCAAACCCGCAACAAACCTCGGAATCCGTCATTTCGGCCAGCTCTAGTCCTTTCACAGAGGCGAGAAGCCGGCGCGGCTGGTCCTTGATCCCAAGCTCGCGGAGCCCGGAGCAGCTGTCGTGATAGGTGACGCGGCCCTGGAATTCGGCATCGACGGTCTCGACGCCGCGCACATCCACGAGGAAAGAAATCAGCTCGTAGACACGCTCCGCGAAGGCCTTCGCCTTTCCCGCCCATTCGGGATCGTCGGATAGCAGGGCGGGATAATGCAGCTTCAACATACCGGCGCAGGAGCCGGAGGGAGCGACGACGTAATCAAAGCCCTCGAACGCCGAGATCGTCTGGCGCGCCAACGCCGCCGCATCCTTCCTGTCACCCGTGTTGTACGCAGGCTGACCACAACACGTTTGCGTGACCGGCACCTCGACGGAGCAGCCAGCCTGCTCCAGCAACTTGACCGCAGCAAAGCCAACGGAGGGCCGCATCAGATCGACGAGGCAGGTGACAAAAAGGCCCACGCGTGGCTTGCCGGGCAGGAGTCCGTTCATAGGCCGAAATGCCTCCGATCATTTGAATTTATTTGCGGCGCGGACGAGATCCGCGCCGGAAACTCCGCTGCTTTTATTCCGCGCCCCGCCATCGCGCCAAGAGGCCGTTGGCGAGCTTGGCCGTGCGCCTATTGCTGCTGCGAAAACTTTTTGAGGAATGCAATGACGTCCTTCCGTTCCTTCTCATCGCGGAGTCCTGGGAAAACCATCTTGGTTCCCGGCATGAACTTTCTCGGGTCCTCGAGATAGGCCATCAGGTTTTCCTCGGTCCAGACAAGGCCGTCATCAGCCGCCTTCTTGTTGGCCTTTGAGTAATTGTAGCCCTCAACCGACCCTGCGGTCCTTCCGACTATGTTGTTGAGCTGCGGACCGACCGTATTCCTGGCGCCCTCTCCGATTTGATGGCAGGCACGGCATTTCCTGAACACCTGCTCGCCGTTCTCAGCGTCCTGTGCAGCGGCCGGGCCTAGTGCAGCCACGAGGAAGACCAATCCTATCAATCCCCTTGAGTGCATCGTTCCGTTTCCTCTATCAGTCATTCCGAGCCGATTGGTACCGCTACCTACCTGGACCTGCGGTAACGAGTCGGGTTGGCTCAGCTCTTGATGAAGCACGGCGGCGCTGCGCCCAGCGGACGAACTTGCCGCTCTGCTCAACAACCGAGTCATGACCCACATAAACGGTGATCGCAACGCGACCAGGTTGCCCCTTCCACCGCAGCCGTGCCAATTAGAAGCCGTGGTGGCAAAATCGTCGCGACAATGACCCGAGGCTCGAATGTCGTCCATTCAGCTGCCGGAGCCTAGTCCGGAAATTCTCGCCCGACGAGACACAATCGTCGCTGACCTGAAGGCTCTTGTCGGGGAGGAGGCCGTGATCAGCGATGAAGATGGCCGGCGTGCCTATGAGACGGATGGGCTGACGGCCTACCGGAAAATGCCGCTCGCCGTCGTGCTGCCGCAGTCGACCGAGGAGGTCAGCGCAGTCCTTCGCTATTGTCACCAGTATGGCATCAAGGTTGTCGCGCGCGGGGCAGGGACCTCGCTCTGCGGCGGTGCTCTGCCAGCTGAGGATGCCGTAGTGGTCGGCGTGTCGAAGATGAATCGGGTGCTGGAGGTCGATTACGCCAACCGTATTGCCGTTGTGCAAACCGGCATCACAAATCTCGCCGTTACGAATGCGGTCAGCAAGGACGGCTTCTTCTATGCGCCCGATCCTTCGAGCCAGCTTGCCTGCACAATTGCTGGCAATCTCGCCATGAACTCAGGCGGCGCACATTGCCTCAAGTACGGCGTGACCACGAACAACGTCCTTGGGGTCAAGATGGTGCTGATGGATGGCGAGATCGTCGAAATCGGCGGCGCTCATCTCGATTCCCCCGGATACGACCTCCTGGGCTTGATAATCGGCTCGGAAGGGCAGCTCGGCATCGTCACAGAGGCGACGGTCCGCATTCTGCGTTCGGCTGAGAATGCCCGGCCGATGCTGCTCGGCTTCGAGTCGAGCGAGGCGGCGGGTGCTTGTGTCGCCGCCATCATCGGCTCGGGCATCATTCCAGTCGCGATCGAGTACATGGACAAGCCGGCGATCGAGGTGTGCGAGGCTTTTGCCAAGGCCGGGTACCCGCTCGACGTCGAGGCGTTGCTGATCGTCGAGGTCGAAGGCTCAGAGCAGGAGATCGAGGATCTGCTCGCGCGCCTCGTGAAGATCGCCGAGCCGTTCAAGCCAAAGACGGTGAAGGTGAGTAGTAGCGCGGCGGAGAGCGCGAAGATCTGGAGAGGGCGCAAGTCCGCATTCGGGGCCATCGGCCGCATTTCCGAGTACTACTGCATGGACGGCACCATCCCGCTGAAGCAGCTTCCGAAGGTGCTGACTCGTATCTCGGAGATCTGCGGCAGCCATGGGCTCAAGGTGGCCAACATTTTCCATGCCGGCGACGGCAATCTCCACCCGCTGATCCTCTACAATGCGAACGATCCGCGAGAGGTGGAGAAGGCGGAAAAAGCCGGCGCCGAAATTCTGAAATTGTGCGTCGAAGTCGGCGGCTGCCTCACCGGCGAGCACGGGGTCGGCATCGAAAAGCGTGATCTGATGCGCCACCAGTTCAGCGAGACGGACCTGCTGGTGCAAATGCGCATCAAGTCCGTGTTCGACCCGGAATGGCTGCTCAATCCTGCAAAAGTCTTCCCGCTGGCCGAGCGCGTAATGCTCGACAACGCGGCCTAAGGAGCGCGATCTGTGCCGACGGTCAGACCCGGAGCGGAGTGGGAGCTGGCGAACCTCGTGGTCGCCGCCGCGGAGCGGAAAAGACCCATCGAAGTCATGGGTGCCGGCACCAAGCGGGGCGTCGGGCGGCCCGTGCAATCAGCGGTCACCATCTCAACCAGCGCTTTGCGGGGCATCACGCTGTATGAGCCGACCGAGCTTGTCATGTCGGCGCGCGCTGGCACGCCGGTGATAGAGGTCGAGGCTCAGCTCGCAGCCCGGGGGCAGATGCTGCCGTTCGAGCCGATTGATCTCGGCCCGGCGCTGGGCGCCGAGGCGGGGCGCGGCACCATCGGCGCGGTGTTCGCAACTAACCTGTCCGGAGCTCGGCGTGTGGCGACCGGTTCCGCTCGCGATCATCTCCTTGGTGTTCGGGCGATCAACGGGCGCGGCGAGACGTTCAAGTCCGGCGGTCGCGTGCTGAAGAATGTCACGGGATACGATGTTGCGCGCGGGTTGGCCGGAAGCTGGGGCACGCTCGCGATCTTGACCGAGGTGACGTTCAAGGTGGTGCCGAAGCCGGAGCGCACGGCCACCCTCGTCCTGTTTGGATTGACGGACGAGCTTGCTTCCGAGGTGATGTGCCAAGTTATGGGCACGCCCTTCGAGGTTAGCGGCGCTGTGCATCTGCCTCAGGCCATGGCCCAGCGGTTGCGGACGCCGGAGCTCCGCGACCCAGGCAAGGCGGTGACGGCAATTCGATTGGAGAACCTGGCCAACTTCGTCGACTACCGCAGCGCAAAACTTCGCGAGCACTTGGCACCATACGGATCGGTCGAGGTGTTCGGCGACGATGTGTCACTCGCATTCTGGGGTGAGCTGCGCCAGCTGTCTGTTTTGCAGGAGGAGCGCGCAAAGCCGCTGTGGCGCGTGTCGACCAAGCCGACGGCCGGGCCCAAGGTCGTCGACGCGGTCAGGCGCCACATGGCGGTGGAAGCGTTCTACGATTGGTCGGGAGGGCTGATCTGGTTGGAGGTGCCGGAGTCAGCCGATGCCGGCGCCACGGACATTCGTCGGATCACCGCCCAGTATGGAGGCCATGCAACGCTGATGCGCGCCGATCCCAACGTGCGCGCCGCGATCGACGTCTTCCAGCCGCTCGACCCCGGCGTTGAAAGGCTGACGCGCGGGCTGAAAGCCGCCTTCGATCCGGCGGGCATTCTGAGCCCCGGTCGCATGTACGCTTCTCTTTAGATCCATCCGCCAAAGGGGCGGTCAGGCACGATGCAGACGAACTTCACGGCAGCCCAGCTGCAGGACCCGCGCACCCAGGAGATCGACCGGATCCTCAGGCGGTGCGTGCATTGCGGTCTGTGCACGGCCGTTTGCTCGACATATGTGCTGCTGGGCGACGAGCGGGACTCGCCGCGCGGCCGCATCTACATGATGAAGGACATGTTCGAGCGCGGAGGGCCGGCGAGCCCGGAGGTCCGCTACCATGTGGACCGCTGCCTGTCGTGCCTGTCCTGCATGACCACGTGCCCTGGCGGCGTCGACTACATGCACCTCGTGGATCATGCACGCGCTTACATCGAGCAGACGAGCCAACGTCCATTGAAGGAGCGGCTGCTGCGGAAGCTGCTCGCCGAGATCGTGCCGTATCCGGACCGTTTCCGTGCTGCATTGCGGCTCGCTCCCCTTGGCCGTCCGTTCCAGAAGCTCATGCGCCGGCTAGGCCTGAAGGAGCTGGCGGCAATGCTGGATCTGGCGCCGAAGCGCGGGATCCGTTCGCCCAAATACAGCGGCCCTGGCACGGCGATCACGCAAGCGGAGCGGAAGGGGCGCGTCATCATGCTGGCCGGCTGCGCTCAACAGGTGCTCCGGCCCGAGATCAATGATGCCACCATTCGCCTGCTAGCCCGCCGGGGGGTGGATGTGGAGGTTGCCGCCGGGGCCGGATGCTGCGGCGCGCTCGTGCACCACATGGGACGTGAGGAGGAGGCAATTGCCTTCGCCAAGCGGAACGTCGACGCGTGGTGGAAGGTGATGAGCCGCGGGCCGATCGATGCCGTCGTCATCAATGCCTCGGGCTGCGGGACGATGGTGAAGGATTACGGGCATCTGCTCGCCGGGATCGAAGGCTACGCGCAGCGCGCCCAGAAAATCGCGGAGATGGCGCGGGACGTCACCGAGTTCCTGGCGGAGTACGATCTGGGGCCGCCCAAGCGCTGGTCGTCGTTGCGCGTCGCCTATCATTCGGCCTGCTCCATGCAACACGGCCAACAGATCACCGAGGAGCCAAAGCAGCTCCTTCGGGATGCCGGCTTCACGGTTCTCGACATACCCGAGGGGCACATCTGCTGCGGGTCTGCTGGCACCTACAATATTCTGCAACCCGAGCTGGCCGAGCAGTTGCGGGATAGGAAAACCGCTAACATTGCTTCGGTGAAGCCAGACCTGGTCGCCGCCGGTAACATCGGCTGCATCACGCAGCTTGCGACCAGCTTGGATGTCCCGATCGTGCATACGGTCGAGCTTCTGGATTGGGCCTATGGCGGCCCGGTGCCGCGCGGGCTGGAAGGCTACAAGCAGTTCGTCAGCGACGTGCCGGAGCCGGAGATCCCAAAAGTGAAACGAACGCTTCAGGACTTTCTGCGTGCGTGAGCGCGCGTGTCGCTAATCGAACCGCCGCGCGATTTCCCGAGTTGGTCGAGTTCAAGTCTCCCGAGGGGTTTCCCTGCCGGTGAAGATAACCATTCCGGACTTCTGCCTCGTCGCGATCGTTGCGCCTAACGCCTCCAGTGCCGAGGCGCTCGCCCAGCGGCACTTCCATCCCAGCGAGATCGTCAGCCTGACTTCGCAGATGTGGCCGAAATTGGCAGCGGACCGGCTGGTCCGCCGCGAGCTGGTGGCCATCGAGGCCAGCGAGGCAAGCATCCAGAAGCAGATCGACCTGGTCCGGCTCGCCAAGACTTTCCACGCTCAACCTGTGGCGATCGTCCTCTGTGACCCGGCAAGCCGCTCAGACCTGCGCAGATGGCGTTGTCTCGAGTCGACGGGCTTCCGCCCAGCGCATGCGGTTGCACCCTGGCAGGTCTCGGAGCTCGAGATCGAGCGCGAGCGGTTGCCTTCGGACCTACGGCATGAGCATGGCCCGTTCGACATCATCGGCGATGTGCATGGTTGCATCGATGAGCTGACAGAGCTGCTGCACAGGCTTGGCTATAGGGTGCATCTTGAGGGCAGCGGCGATGACCGGAGAGCCCATGTCGATACGCCCCCTGGTCGCCGGGTGATTTTCGTCGGTGATTTCGTCGATCGCGGGCCGAATTCCCCCGATGTGCTGCGCATCGCCATGGCGATGGTCGAGCACGGCCAGGCATTCGCGGTGCCAGGCAATCACGACGTGAAGTTTCTCCGCTGGCTTCAGGGGGCAAATGTGCGGCTGACGCACGGCCTGGACCTTACGGCGGAGCAGTTCGCCAGGGAAGGCGCGGAATTCCGGAATGCCGTCCGCCACTTCCTGCTACCCCTGCAAGGCAACCGTGGCTCGAAGGCGGGACACTTTTCTGGGTCAATTCCCGGT